>CAYFVL010000244.1:0-9029 GCA_964346405.1 uncultured Fibrobacterota bacterium | reverse complement strand
TCACCCATCACCCATCACCCATCACCCATCACCCATCACCCATCACCCATCACCCGTCATCCATCATCCATCATCCATCATCCATCATCCATCATCCATCACCGCACCAAAAATCTACTCTCCTGTCCCGAAGTCACGGTTTTCCAGTCATGTGTATCAATTCGCCATCGATAGTCTTCTCCCCTTTGCAGGTCCTGCGGAACATAGGTGGTATCAGCCGTTGTTGCGACAAGCGGTAAGGGATCCATTCCGGTTCCGATGAAAACGTCGAACCATAGAGAGTCTCCGTCGGGATCCGAAGCGGTCCAGGTAAGCTCCGCCGACGGGCCGTGTATTCGTTCGTCCGATAACGGAGTTAGCGGTATTGCCGTTCCCGGGGCATACCCGTAGAAGACTTGCACCGAGAGAGTGTCTCGGTTATTCTGTTTGTCTGTCAATAGTGCGGTCACGGTATCGTATCCGTCAAATGCATGCGGATCTACCACAACCAGGAACGTGTCCACCAGCGCCGAATCGATTTTCCCGACGAGTCCGGAGCGGGTTCGTCGTATTTCAAGCGTATATCGCTCGGACAGTGGTTCGTCCGGATCGTTTATGCGAAATACGATTGTATCTTTTTCCTGTTTTGAATTAAGGTTCAGAATACCTTCCGGGAGGGTGTCTCCCGAATACGTGACGGAAAGAAATGGTGGTGTATTGGGGGGCAGGACTCTGATTCGAGCGTAAAGGGTATCGTAGTGAGGGAATACGTCGGCTAAGCGGGCAACGAGCTGCTGCGATCCAGTGTCCCGCAAGGTCGGAGCCCAGAATATCAGTCCGTCGGTATCGGATTCCGGCAACAGTACAGTCCCGTCAATCAATCTCGCCGAGTACGAGAATGGTGGAAAACCTGTGCCCGGTGCCGGTCGCAACCGCACGCGAAGGGTGTCACGATTCACCTCGAGAAATGACGGGAACTCCTCGGAAGTTGTCGCAAAGGAAACCGAGGGCGGATTTGGTTCCCCGTACGGCACCACGTAGATGTTGTACCGGGCGAAACGAGCGGTGTAACCGTCCCAGATACGGAGTTCAACCGAATGAAGGCCGGTGTCCGCGGGGGTTGGTCGCCAGGATACGATTCCGTTGGTTCCAACGGTAAGCTGGTCTGGACCGCTCCGTTTCGAATATGTCAGAGTATCACCATCGGGATCGTAAAACTCAATGGTATCGACATACAGCGACTCGGCCTCGATAATTGTCGGGTCGGGAGTTTTGGGCACGTATGGTCTGCGATTATAATACACAATCACAGCCGTTACCGTTTCGTTTCCCGCTTCATCCAGGGCGCGAACGATTATTTCAGTTCCATCGGTCCTGTGTTCCAGTGCCGCCGGCCGGAAATACCTGCTGGGTTCGGCTGTATCCCGTTGCGCAACATCACCGTCGATCTCAACCGATCGTATGCCGGAAATCTCGTCGACCGCCCGCACGCTGATCAGCACCGTGGAGTGAGGAGACATGTACTCATGGGCCGGAACGCCGTCGGCTCCAATCTCCAGTATTCGAGGCCCCGTTGTGTCGGGCATGTCTGGATCGTATACAATCAGCCGCCGGGCCGCGGCAATTGTGAGGCCCGTGGAATTGTCGGTAGCAGTTACCCGGATTCTGTTTTCGCCACGCGCAAGCCGCAGATTCCGACTCCACGAATTCTGAGATGTCGATACCGGCAGAGGAGCGCCCCTGAGGGAATCGTTCACGAAAAACAGTAAAGTCACGGACAAGTTTGTGTTTGGCGTTGTGCTGATATGCCCTACCACGCTGAAGCCGGGAATCCCGGTTACGATCGTATCTGCATCAGGGGATTCAACTATGAGCTTCAAAGGATCGGTTTGGGCCGAATCGGGTGAGAAAATGACCACAAAACTATCCCTGGCTTCATTCCCGAACCGGTAATCGTCAAGGGCATATACTTGAAGTCGAAGAGGGGAGACTTTGGTGTATTTCGTCATATCGGGAATTAACTTTCGATAAACCTTTCCCGTTATTTGATCAAACGGTTTTCCGTTCACGGACGCCGAATCGACTATTTCTTCGGTACCGTCGCTTATATGTATCATAAAGCTGAACAGAGTGTCGCCGGTATAGATCGTGTCGGCTCCGAAATACCCTTTGTTGACGCAGAGAATTACAGGACGGGTGGTATCAAGACCGGCATAATAAAAGGGTGAGACCGGAGAGACGTTATTTCGATCCGCGACCATGAGTACTCCAGTCCCCTGCGTGCGGGGAGGATCGAGTACTACCCGAAGACTGCATCGCGCACTGCTGTAACGAGTGACTTCACCGAACTGCCAGATGTACTCCACGTCCGAATCCCGCACCGGGGGTGTCCGCAATTCAACGGTGTCCCCGATATTATATGAAAGAATTGATTGATGCAGTGGAGAAACTACATGATTCGTCAGAGTGCGGACGGAGGAACTGCCGTCGTTTCGTATTGCACGAAGGGTGATTTCATGGCTTCCGGTATCGGAGTAGGAAAACCGGAATGCGAACGGTTCTCGTTTAAAAGTCCCGGAGATGGATTTTTCGTCCTCGGGCCACAGGCGATTCCCCGGGGCGGAAACAGTGATTCGCTCCACCAGCTCTTTTACCGTGATTACGACCTCGAGTGATTCCGTGGAGAATATCTCAAGTGTATCTCCTGAAGCAAAACTTTGGGTCTGAATAGTGAAATTCGCGTTCGAAGCATCTTCGAACGGATTGTATCGGGAACAATTCATGAGAAGAAACAGAATTGCGGTACAGAGGATCGCCGGTTTCCATCCGGGGAGTGCGCGACACAATTTATACGACAAATACATGTCTGCCCAATGACTTTCGAAAGTCCGGTTTACTTGACCTCGCGAGGGCGAGACCTGGTCCGCGCTTTTTGTCTCCGGATTTCTCCGCATTTCAGGTTTATTTGCGGGTATCGGTATGTGATGTATCATAGGCGCCACGCTCAGAAAGTGAATGAAAGCGTTATTCCTGTTCCTCCGACAAGGAGAAGTGCCAGACCGGCAATCGTCGTTGCGATATCGCTGTTTTCTTCGTCTCGTGCTTCTACCCACTGGTCGCTCGAGTTTTCCCGGAGGTTGGCGTCGTCTATTCGGCTCAAATGTTCCAGAGTCTGGGAAGACTCCGATAACCTCATCAGCCCGGCGACACTCAGTGCGCATCCACCCGCGGCAACCGCAACACCCGAGTAACGCAGAATGTTGCGTTTAGGCGCCAGAGGATCCCGCATGATGGCGAGAGGTTTCGGTTTATAGGCGTCTTTTCGAAGATCAACACTGTACGAATAGGGTTCGGCCCCCACCTCCCGTTTCTCACCCTCGACGGAAAATGAGGCGCGGCCGTTCTGAAAAAATTTACATGTGTCAATTTTGACAAAAGGAGTCATGCTGGAAATGCCGTCTACAGAATATCCGATTATGGCATGTGAGATGCGAGTACCGATGCCGTCTTCGTGGATATTTATGCCGTTCCAGTCATACGGCGCCGCCGGCGGAGATTCATGAAGATTGTATGCTTTATCGTTCACCGAGGTGAATACAACCGGTTTTCCGGGTTCCCCCTTGACCACGAGTTTTCCCAGGACTTGGATGCCGGTGAAATTCTTGAAAAGAAAAACCGCGCCAGCTTCGATGTTCACCGATTTCCCGGGTGGAATGAACAGATCGTCGGTGACCACATAGGGATATTTCCCGGCGAAAACAACCCCGGGCAAATCGCCGGCTATTTCGGTGTATTCCGAGACATTCAGAGTTGACGCCGCAAGGCAGGCCGATACGAAGGAACCGAGGAGCACTGCTATTCCACGCCTGATACAATCCGCACCACGGCGAATAGTTTCAGGTATTCTGGTATCACACCTTTTCTCGGAAAGAGGTGTTAGACTCATTGTCCGACAAATCCTCCATTTCTATCGCATTTTATGTCTCATCGATCCCGGCCGGGCGGGATTATCGACGTTCTTTTCGCCTTGCGCGTGTTTTTCCGGCCCCACCGCCTCAGGGCTCATTCCATCGGCTGATCCTTCGGATTTCGTTGTCTGCTTTCCTGAACCATTTATGTTCCGGTACATGCCTGAGGAGCGACTTCAAATTATACCATGCCGCCATTGCATCCGCTTTGTTTTCCTCATTTGGCTTCTTTTCGAAAAGTGCCGTAGCACACTGTGCCGTCAGAAAGAAGTGGCGTTCACGAAGGGTTTTACTGTCCAGGAATTCCGCGGCGGTAGTCGAGGCGCGTTGCAGATAACGACGGGTATCCTCCAGATTGTTCCGCACAAAATAGAATCGTGCTTTTTCAAGATAGAACTCACCGTCGTCTACATCCGTCATCGCGAGCAGTTTCGCCAATTCCGTCTGTTTTCCGGTCCCGGCCAGACTCCTTATCTTGTACAGTATCGCACGATTTGTCCGGGCCTCGCCAGGCGTCAGGTGCTCGGCGACCTGGAGGGCGGAGCCGAACTGTTCTCCTTCGACTTCAGCGATGAAGATATGCAGCAGGTTGTCGGTTCGGTATTTCTCTTTCAACCGATCAACGGTCGAGAGTTTTCGCGGTGAAGGTTTTCTTTCGGAGTGTTTTTTCTGCGAAGGGGATGTCTCTTTTCGAGCCGGGGGCGCGTCGGACGGTTTTTCCGTTGTTTGATTCCGCGCAGGTTTATCCGTTGTCCGGGCAGTGGATACGGCGGATGGTACGGGTTCGTTTGTGTCCGCCTGCCGTGACGGGTTTTCGGATTCCGATTCTGTCAGGGCGCTCGAATGGCCGGCTTCACCCTCTGTTCTCCGGCCAAGAACATCATTGGGTTTTGGGATATCGGTTACAGGAATCTTTTCCGACGGAGAGTGGAACAACTCCCATCCGGCAAAACCCAGCATTCCGCCGAGCACAGTGATACCCAGAGCAACCAGAAGGTTCGGGGTGGTAATCACGCTATCCCGAAGTGCGGGGCTGCACCGTTGATCGGGCTGAGTGTTCACAAAAGCACGAAGGACCTGTTCGGGTGATTCATGCGTTATCCTCTTGTGAATTTTTCCCAATACACGAAGGTATTCCAACACATTCTGAACCCGCTCACCCTTATCCAGGCGCATGCATCGATGAACCAGAATGCGCAGAGATCGCGGAATTTTGATACGGTAGCGATCGAGAGGAATGTATTTGTTGTGGAGCTTGGCCGGAATCAGATGACCCAGATTGGGGTCGGGAAATACCTGCTTACCCGTCAGCATCTCGTACACAACCGCGCCGAGAGTGTAAATGTCGGATCGCCGGTCAATTTCTTTGCCGTCGAGCTGTTCGGGGGAGAGATACTGAAGAGTGCCCACGACGGTGTCCGCGCAGGTGTGTATGCTCGCGGTAACCGGGCGGGCGACACCGAAGTCCAGGAGTTTGACGACCCCGCCATTGGTGATCATGACATTGCTTGGTTTCAGATCCCGATGAATGACTCCCTCGTACTCACGGCCGTATATCACGTATCGGCGACTGTGTGCGTAGTTAAGCGCCCGACCAATCATTATCCCTATCGAAGAGCAGACTTTCAGAGGCAATGCCCCGCGTACGGCGATCAGCTTTTCGAGTGTAACACCGTCGATCATCTCCATTTCGATGAAGGGGAGATTTTTCCATTTGCCGACTGCATAGATTTCAACAATGTTGGGATGATGCAGCTTGGCCGATATTTTCATTTCGGTTTGAAACCGCTCCAGCGTTTCCCGGGTATGATCCGGGCGCAGCAGTTTTACCGCACGTGGGACTTCGAGCTGAGAGTTCCAGATTTCATAGATAACGGCCATGCCGCCGGTGCTGAGTCGTGACTTGATAATGCCCGAACCGAGAGCCTGCGGTTTCTGGGGGTCCGGAGCAGGAACGCTGCCCGGAAGCTGATCCAGACGTCGATTCGCGCCACCAACAATGATTTTCGGATCTTCCATGCGCAGGCTGCATCCATTTTTGCGGAAACGGACAGGATTTCGGATCATTCTTCTCGAAACGGAAAAAACGGACGGACTATTCCAAATGTCGAACGGTGAATTGTTATTTCCTCGGGCCGGATGTTTTTTCTTCGCGAAAACTCGCTTATCATGGTGTTGGGTACGCATTGCACCTCGAAATATCCGAAATTTCGGGGCTTCGGAGGCCGTATTCCCCGATTCTCGTGGATTCGGAGAATTCCGGATGTCCCTTTTTCTATTATACCATGCCCTCGATTTCCTGTAAAGTCGGTGAACCTGGGGTTTTCGGCTCATTCGGCGCGGAGATTGCTCAGAGTTGAACCAAATTCAGCGTGAAAATGGGCATGAAAAGATGGCAAATGCAAAAAAAATGTTAGAAATTAAAAAAAAAGCTTGAATTTGTTTCTTTCATGTCTGCCATTATAGTAATTTGTAGCGGGTAAGCTCCATTATCAGGGGCGCGTCGGTCTTCGGCTCTTGTGCCATTGCTCGAAGATCAGGCGGAGAGATGAGAAATGGCACTCGGATCCGGGAGGTTCGGATGAATATCTATGTCGGCAATCTTGCCTACAGTGTCACAGAGGCTGATCTACGCTCGCTTTTCGAGCAGCACGGTGAAGTCTCGTCCGCGAACTTGATCATTGACAAGTTCACGGGACAGTCTAAGGGGTTTGGCTTTGTTGAAATGCCCCAGAAGGAACAGGCGGATGCCGCCATTTCAGCAACGAACGGGGCTGATCTCAACGGCAGACGGATTACGGTGAATGAGGCAAAGCCTCGTGAAGACCGTGGCCCGAGAGGTGGCGGCGGAGGTGGAGGCGGTCGTGGACCGCGCAAGCCGCGCAGTTGGTAGTCGGCTCCTGAATGTCGAACTCGGGATCGTTCGTTCGAGGAATTCCTTGACCGTGATCCCGATGTAGTCTTTCCTTCACTTAGAATGGTTAATCGGCGTGCGACACTTTCCGGATCAGTTCCGGAGTGACGAGAAGCGGAGGGGGATTTTGTCCCCCAAAGGCCGATTATAACCGTTTCCCCTCTGAATAACATACGCGATTCCGCGGTGCCAATCCGTTCGTGCATCCATATGATGGTCTGTAACTTACCTGTGACGCAGCAAATCCTTCGGCGCCAACCGACCATTCAACGTGAGTTTTTCTTCTTTTTTTGACATTGAGCAGCCACAAGTATACCATTGAAAGTGTTTTCCGGCGTCGAGCTTCGGAATAAATGAATGGGATTCTGCTGTGGCACAATCTACTCTTCGGATCGATATTGATGAGTTGAGAGTCGGCATGTATGTGCAGGACATCTTCGACAAAAATGGTGCGTTCTTACTAAGCGCCAACAGCAAAATCGTCAACCAGGGGCAGATCGACAGACTAAAAGCCCGTGGCATAAAGAATTTGCAGATCGATGTCGACAAAGGGGTTGCCCCGGAAAGGCACGACTCCTCCGTAACCGCAACGTCTGAACCCCGGGTGGATACGGATACGCGGGAAAACGCGTATTTCGAAGAAATCGAAGCCGCTCGTGCGATCCACAAAGAATCCTTTTCGGTCGTTCGTCATACGTTGAAATCCGCTCGAATGGGGAATAGGTTTTCCGCCGCCGAAGTCGAGAATACCGCCAAACAGCTTACCGCAAGTATATCCCGCAATCCCGACGCCCTTGCCAGCCTGTGTCAGATCAAGGGATATGATGAGTACACCTTCGTTCATTCGCTTAACGTCTCCATACTGGTAACTTCTCTGGCCAAGGAGTTAGGGTACAAAGACGATCACCTTATCCAGGTGGGGATCGGTGGTTTGCTGCACGATCTGGGGAAAATGAAAGTGCCCGAGAGTGTGCTCAATAAGCCTGGTAAGTATGTGGACTGGGAATTCAATGAAATGAAAAAACATCCGTTGTATGGAGTGGAAATTCTTCGAGCCGTCTATCCCGGAGCATCGCAGACCGTGTATCGAATGGTTGAGCAACACCATGAACGCTATAACGGCAGTGGTTATCCTCGTGCACTGAAAGGAAAGCAGGTGTCTGAGGAAGGACTTATCGCCGCGGTGGCCGATGTGTACGATGCCCTTACGACCGATAGGGTATATAGAGGCGCCTGGACTCCTCAGAAAGCATTGGCCCACATTTTCCAGGGGTGCGATGAAGACTACTCACGGAAAATCGTTGAGCGGTTTACAAAACACCTGGGGATCTATCCTGTTGGGAGTTTTGTTATATTGAAGTCGGGAGAAATGGGTGTTGTTACGCGAGCCAACCGCGGGAAACTGATGTCTCCATTTGTGACCGTTCTGTTCGATTCACATGGCCACAAACTACCCAAGTCGATCGACTATGATCTCTCCGAAATGCAGGCTCGGAAAGGGGAGGCGTATCAGATTCAGTCTTCGGCAAATCCGAAAAAGCATCGCGTAAACCCCGCCGATTACCTGGGAAAGAACGAATCATAGCCCCGATTTCGGGTTAAACACAAGTTTCCGCAACCACCTGCGCAGAATATCCTGAGTCGGCTGAGAAACCCGGGATGGGACGATAGAATGAATTTGCACATAGAGGAGGCCGCGACAGTCACCGAAGAAGTTATTGTTGCGGTCTCCGGTCTGCTGAAGCAACTCACCTCGCGAAACGTATCATTTCGTATCGAGGACCTCAGGGAAATTATCGAATCCGACAGCAGCCTGCTGCTGGTTGCGCGCGCTTCGGAAGGCAAGATAGTCGGAATGGTGACGCTTGTCTTTTTTCGGTCACCATCGGGAAAACGCTGCCGAATTGAAGATATCGTCGTTGACGAATCGTCTCGACGTCTGGGGATTGCCGACGCACTGCTGAGAGAGGCGGAACGTCGGGCTCGAAACAGCGGTGTGGAAACAATAGACCTTACCTCTCATCCGTCCAGAGCCGCCGCCAATGCGCTATATCGGAAACTCGGCTATGTGGCGCGGGATACGAACGTGTACCGCAAGGGTTTCCCAATACAGTAATCAAGTATTCACAGGCAACCGTTCGCTTCGCCCCACCCCGGCATTCTGTCGG
>CAYFVL010000243.1:0-9057 GCA_964346405.1 uncultured Fibrobacterota bacterium | reverse complement strand
GACACCGCTCAGTGCAGCGCGGTACGGCGGTTCTCGACTGCGAAACTTGGGCTAAGCTCGACGATAGGAAACATGGGGGGTTGTAACCCCCTTTGACCTCCAAACTCGGAATCGGAATCCATTCCCGACAGCACCCGGATAGTGAAATTCGATTCCGAGTCCTGTTTTTGAAGACGCGCTCCTCGGAAGAAAAGGTCACGGACAGCGTATGTGACGGCACCCCCGACTATGAATATGCTACCGATTTTACTGCCGGAGACACGATGGAGGTTATCCTGGACGATCTATAATCTCGGGGGCACCATAGCACTCCCGGGGGCGACAATCCTCAAGACATCTCATACTCTTGCGTATCTCTTTGATTGATTCGATATAAAGATCCTGAACCAATATTGTCTCTTCCGTTGAGATAGCCTTCTTCAAAAAATCTCCTGTGGGAGTAACGATAGCACTTTCTCCGCCGGAAGTAAAATTCTCGTCTGTTCCGCACCTGTTTGACAGCACCAGATAGCATTGATTTTCGATAGCCCGAGCCCGGCAAAGCGCGAGGCATTGCTCCATTCGCTCCGCGGGCCATGCCGCGGACATAACGAGAAGGTCCGCCCCGTGCATCACCAGCGCTCGTGACAGCTCAGGAAAACGTATATCGTAACAAATCTGAAGACCGGCGGTAAATTCGCCCAAACGGTAAAGCACACCCTTTTCACCGGCCGCAAAGATGGTCTTTTCTTTTCCAATGAGATGCATCTTTCGATAGTTCCCCACCCGGCGGCCGGTTTTGCTGAAACAACTGATAGTGTTATACAGGTGATGCTCTGTTCGTTCGGCGATCCCACATAGGATGCCGATTTTCAGCCTGGAGGCAATTGCCCCGACTGCATCGGGTACTCTGTTTTGCGGCAATCCTCCATGCTCACGCATTGCGGCAATATTGTATCCGGTCTCGATCATTTCGGGAAAAACCACTGCATCGCATCCCATGGCGGCCGCTTTTTGCGCGTAGACCTCGATCTTTGTAAGATTGGCCGGGACATCACCGACATTCACAGTTATTTGTGCGACACCGATTTTCATCCGTTCTCCAGTTCGGGGACTGCATACAAGGGAAGCTCGGTAGCATTTCCTTTGCAGCATTGCTCAAGATAAAGGCATTTGTTTGTATTGCGGGTATTCAGACCTAAAATTACCGGTACCCGCCGCATTTCACCCTCTTTAAAATACGTCCATCTCCCAAGATGAGTGATCCCACCGATTGGAATTGGTGTCGAAATGTCGAAGTGAATGTTGATGCCGGAGAGCCCTCCCCTCTCGACTCCGCTCGAGGTCCGGGCAGGGGGCCGCTCGAGGTCCGGGTAGGGTGCCGCTCGAGGTCCGGGTGTGGGGCCGCTCGAGGTCCGGGTGTAGAGCGGCTCGAGGTCCGGGTGTAGAGCGGCTCGAGGTCCGGGTGTGGAGCGGCTCGAGGTCCGGGTGTGGAGCGGCTCGAGGTCCGGGTGGGCACACTTACGCCCGCTCGTGCGGTGTTCCCCCTTCCGGTCATCGAGCGAAGCCGAAATGCCCGCTTCCACCGTGCGTTACCCCCAGCGAAGCCGAGATGTCGAGGGGCGATGCCCCGAGCGGAGCGATGTATTGAGCGTAGCCGAAATGCCGAGGGGTAGAACAATATGCGTAAGCTGTTGTGCGAGATTGCCTTACGAAAAGCGCAGGGGTATCCGGGGATTGGCCATTGAGTCCCGATGTCAAATCGGTAAAAAATGTTTGGCGGGCACTTACTCCCGTAGACCATCTTCAATACTCAAACGTGTTTTCCGCATTTCATCCAGAATGAACTTTCGTCGTTTGGGATTCCAGGACACGGAGGCAAGTGCCACACCCAACCCCGCAACACATCGGCCGTCTTTCACTATCGGCATTCCGATACCGGTGACATGCTTCGTTTGACGAATCTCATATCCTGTTTCGTGCATTTTCGCCAGCGCCGACCGGAATAGTTCCCTGTCCCCCTCCTCCCAAACCTGTTTCGTGGGATATCCGTTGCGTCGCACAAACCGTTGTATCTCGGATTCAGAGAGGTGGGCCAGCATAACTCTTCCCATAGCCGATTCATAGAGAGCCATTCGTTCGCCCGGGCGCACCAGCAACTCCCTTGAGTATTCTATACTCAATAATATCAGACGTGTGTCGTTGCGCATGACCCCGAGCAATGCGGTTTCTTCGATGCGACTGGAGAGTTCCCGAAGCGGCGATTCCGATACTCGTACCAATTCCTCCTCATAGCCGACTCCGCCGGTCAGAGTAAACAGTGACGGCCCAAGACGATATCCCACCGGTTGACTCGATTTCTCGACAATTCCTCTCTCTACCAGTGTCCGAAGGATATTGGCGCAGGTCGCTCGATGCAATCCAAGAGTATCGGCGATATGGCTCAGTGTGAGGGGTACCTGGTTCGATTCGGACATTAGATCCAAAATGTCGAACGTACGATTGATTACCTGTATCATTCTTCTCTCACCTCATTTCAACCAAAAAAAGATATCCACATTGCTTTTGTAATATAAAACACCAGCTCTCCCAATGGATTAGCCACATGCCAACGCCGCCTGTTTTCAGGGACATACCCTCCCGATTCACGCTCCGGCAGGCGCGCAAACCTGTCTATTCAGCACATTGCCCAAAAAAAAGTCGCACCAGACTACAGAATTGAGTATATTATAAAACGATAGTATTACATTACCAAATGCGCCCTGGAATCGGGCGTGATTCGGGTTGCGCCAGGCAGTGCCTGTCCAAAAACTACCCGTTCACCGAACGAAGCGTCCGTTTCAGGGGTTTTCAGACAGGCTCCTGAATCAAGGAGATAGATGATTATGAGACAGCGCAAACCAATCAGTGGCATGCTGTTGTTACTGTTCCTTTGTGTAGTTGTCGGCAGGGCTCAGTGGCTGGACGATCGAAATCCGAGCCTGACATGCACCGATGGTCTTCAAAGGATACAAAACGACCAGGCGTACCACCGGACGGAAACGGCTCTCAGGAATGCGGATGATTGGATTTCCGCGGAGGCTTCCGGCACTGAAATAACGGTTTTTGGGAAACGCCATCCCGGCGGCGCACCATTGAGAGTCGTTCTTGACGGCACATTCGATACTACGGTGACCACAAGATCCGATACAATCCTGCACAGGGCTCCACTGCTCACTATCCCCAACCTCGTCTGCAAGCGACATCATGTGATGCTGTCCCCCCTGTCGGAGGAATTCTCCGAATCTTTTGTTGCCTTTGACGGCATACTCTTCCAAAACGAGAATTTAGTTTTTCACGAACCCTCAACATTACCGAATCAATCGAGTGAAACCATCGAATCGTTGAGCCGAAAAGCCAATCTTTCCGCGCAAGAAGTCCTTTTCAGCGACGATTTTGAAGACGGTCTGTCACCCGCGTGGAACATTGAGACGTGGGATAACAAAGTCCCGGAGTGGGAGATCGAACAATCCGACGGTTCGAGTCAATTCCGGTCGAAAGGTAATTGTTTTCTGTACACGGGAGACTTGTCGTGGGACAATTACGCACTCGAATTCGACTACCGCACCGATACCTCCGATAAGGATTGGGGGGTAATCATTCGATATCACGATATTGACAATTTCGTTTTCATTAAATTCACGAAGCACGGTATTCGTCCCTACATCTATTCTTCGGGAGAGCCGAAGGAAATGCTTGATAGTTGGTTCGGAGCAGATTTGGGTTATGATCAGAGGTATGTCAATGTTCGCGTCGAAGTCACCGGGGCAAGGATCGGGATAGCCATAGACGGCGTGGAATACATCACCTGCCATTATTACCCCGGCAGAAAGGGAGGGGTTGGCTTCAAAATGCGAAGCAAACCCATGTACATTGACAATGTTGTGGTGAGTCGAGTCAATCGGCCCGATGAAGAGCCGCCGCCCGAACACTCCGACGAATACCGTACCGAACAACTCCTCGATGGAGATTGGTCCTTTACTCCACACGGCGGAAGCACCACGATTGTCAGAGTCCCCGATTTCTGGAATTATGCCTCGGGCCATAAAGATGTACAGATCGCGGAGTACGAACGAACCTTCGAAATAACCCCAGGGGACGATGCCGTTCGGTTGGAGTTTGAGGCGGTCAATTTCAAGTGTACGGTCTCGGTGGACGGCACGCCTGTGGGCAATCACCAGGGCGGATTCGTTCCTTTCTCCTTCGATATCGGCACGGCACTGGACCACACCAGCAATTCTCATACCGTTAAGGTAAAAGTGGACGGGTCACCGTCCGGTTGGCCCAAGGGGCATGGTACGGTAGGAAGTGGAATTGTGCAGGATGTCTGGGTGCGCACCTATCCAGCGGTATACGTTGAAGACGTCTTCGTGAAGACTTCTGTAAGAAATCAACAAATTGAGTTTGTCGCCACTCTCGTGAATTCCGGTTCGGACCATAGAACCGTGTCAATTCGGAACGAGGCACTGCATGACGGATCAGTTGAGAAAACCTTCGACAATGAGGGCAACATAACCCTTGCGCCGGGCGAGATCAAGACTGTTTCCATCAAGCGGCCGTGGAGCGATCCGACCCTGTGGTGGAATGACGATCCATTCATGTACACCCTCTATACATCCCTTCTTGAAGACGGGACCGTGATTGATCGCAAATCGGACACACGGTTCGGTTTCAGGGAATTGTGGATCGACGGTATCTACCTTTATATGAATGGAGTTCGATTGAACTTGCGGGGCGACAGTTCGATCGGGCATGGGATATGGACCAAAGACAGCGATTATCGCGGAGCCGGTCCGGCGCCTCGACAGGAATTCTACTACGAATGGTGGAGCACTCGTGCCAAGGCGGAGAAGACGGTAGACAGTATTCTGGCTATGAATATGAATCTGATTCGTTTTCACATGGGTCCCCCACCCGATCACGTGCTCGATGTCTGCGATGAAAAGGGGCTTATGGTTGTCGATGAAACCGCTATGTACGGCTCAAGCGGCGCAAATGGGAATGTTCCCAAAGAGAATGCCATGACCTGGACACGAGAGTGGGTGCTACGGGACAGAAACCATCCGTCGGTCGTTGAGTGGAGCAACTGCAACGAAGGTGGATGCGACTCCGATCGAGACCGCCTCATAGACCAACTTGACGGAACCCGGCCTGTCATCCGGGGGGCCGGGCAGACTGAAGACGCAAAAAACCTGCATTATCCCGATCTCCCATCGGACATTTACGGCGACAAACACACTGGAGACATTCCGAGTGGCCTGGGAGAGGCTTGGTGGATTTATGGCAGAGAAGACACAGTCAACCAGGACCACTTCGGCTTGTTTGCGCGCCTGGCCTATGGCCATGGGCATTACGCCCGTTCCTTCCGGTATCGCGATTACTACGAGACGCGCCCATACCGGTTCGATTGGGCATGGGGTACCATACACCGATTTCCCGAACGAAGCGGCGCACGGAAGTTTGTCAGAAAATCGATGAGTCCGGTTGCCGTGTTCGACAAAGAGTATGACAACATTACATGGGACAATGTTCTGAATCACGAAAATTTCTACTACGAGGTACCGCAACTGCTGCCCGGAACCTCGACACAACGAAATCTGATCATCCTCAACGACGAACGAAAAGAAGGAACCACGATACGCATTGTATGGCAGGCGATAATGGACGGCGAAATCATTGCCGGAGACGAAATAAGCGTTGATGTGACCGTCGGTTTCTCTACGGGGGAAGCAATCACGTTCGACATACCTCCAACGCGGGAATACGCCGAAATAGTTCTTTCCCTGAAGGCATACAAGGGTGACAAACTTATGTATTCGGACGACAGCTATAGATTCCGTGTTTTTGATGAAAGCACGGCGACCGCATCCCCCCGGGTAATGCATTCTGAAAAACAAAAGACTTTCACGAAAGCTGTTCGCGCGGGTATAAGCGCAGGGCTATCTGAAGAAACAAAATAACCTGAAGGCAAATGGGAAAACATGAAAACATCAACGAAAGGAAGGGCACACTTATGAACTGGAATCATAGTAGTGGAGCTGCTCTTATACGTTCTCTGGCAGCATTGGCGGTGGTATTGTTCACGGTTCCTCGTTCCGATGCGAGTCTGGCCGAATCGCCTGTAACACCCGAGGTCAAAGCCGTGTGGGACTACGAATTCACCGACCTGGAAAACCGAATTGATAAATTTGGACACAGGCATGAGGCTACACCCTTTCCTATAACGGACGAAAATGTCGAGATCCTTGCCGGTGATTTGAAACCCTCGGACGTGGTTATCCGAAGAGTGCGTGCGCTCATTGACTTCTACGCTACAGTATCGACCTCTCCCGCGAATCTTTCCGAACTGAAATCCGCCCTTACCGAACTCGAGGGCAAAGTGGAAAGCAGCGGAAAATCCATGGAACTCTTCCATGAAGCCTGCGAGCTTCGTCGCCGGGCGCTTCTGGTCAATCCGCTCATTGATTTTGACGAAGTGGTATACGTACGAAGGTTTGCGAAACTGGACCATGTCGGTCGTACGCAGGGGCACTGGGCTCAGCCATGCGGCGGAATACACATCCTTTCAGGTTTGAAAACCGGAAATCTTCAAACCCGCAACCTTCTCCAGAACTCCCGATTCGAGAACGGACCACGTGAAGGGAAAAGCATCGTAGAGCTGCAGGGCGCCTATGGATGGATCGACCTTTCCTTTGACGCCAACAAACTGGTTTTCTCATGGACCGAAAAAGCGGACAAACGTAAGAACTATTCCGAGGAAGCATCCTACCACGTGTACAGCGTCAATATGGACGGAACCAACCTTCGTCAACTGACAACGGGTATTCATGATGACGGCGATCCGATCTGGCTTCCCAACGGCAGGATACTATTCATGTCGGGAAGGCATGAACGGGCAAGTCGATGCGGAGGCGGGCCGAATGGTCAGCCAGATGCGGCACATATGATGATACATTCCATGAAGGCCGACGGTAGCGATTTGTTTCCCATAAGCTGGAACGAAACAAATGAGCGGATGCCGAGTGTCGACAACAACGGCATGGTCGTGTATACAAGGTGGGACTATGTGGATCGTGACTATAACGCGGCACACAATCTCTGGATGTGCGGTCCCGACGGTACTGATCCCAGAGCGCCTCACGGCAACTACCCTTTGAGCTTCTGGTCCAAAGACAGAGTCAGAGACGGAAGGAACCTTCGTCCCTGGTCGGAGCATTTCATACGCGCCGTGCCGAATACCACGACAAAGTACGTCGCCGTTGCCGGTGGTCATCATGCACCGGCCTCCGGAACACCGGTCATAATCGACCTCTCCATACCCGACGACGGCAAGTCCTCGCAAGTTCAGTGGTATCTCTCCGGTCATTGTCAGCAATCTAAGGACAAATGCCCCTTCCCTCCGGACTGCCGCTACATGTCACCCAACGCCCTGAGCGAAGACTTCCTGCTGGTATGCCGGGTACTCGACGAAAAAGGCTCGGAATGCGGGCCATCCACAGGCATTGGAATTCAGGACGGGCTGTACATTATGGACAGATTCGGAAACAAGGACCTGATTCATCCCTGTCCGTCGGTGCCCGGCGAAAAAGTTCTCCCGACATACATGCAGGCAATTCCGGTAAAGCCACGTCCCGGAATACCCGCTGTTACCACTAGAACATTTCAGGGCGAACGACACGGGATGGACGGCCACTATCGCGCAACCCTCGGTGTGCTTGACGTCTACGAAGCCGATTTCGAATGGCCCGAGGGAACGGAAATAAAAGAACTCCGGATCATTCAGGTCTTCGGAAGGACATGGAAACATGCGAAAACAAACCAGCCACGGATCAGTTGGTCGAACGATGCAAATGCCAGAATGTGCCTGGGGACGGTACCGGTGGAGGACGACGGCAGCGCGTATTTCGAAGCCCCGGTCGGCAAACTGCTCTATTTTCAGGCACTCGATGAAAGAGGACTGGCAATTCAATCGATGCGTTCGGGAGCATATGTACATCCTGGTGAACAACTGACCTGCACCGGTTGTCATGAAGACCGATGGCAGGCGACCCCCATATCCGGCACAAAGAAAGCATTTACCAGACCACCCTCAAAGATCGAAGTGGAACGCGAGGAGGCCCGACCAGGCGCGTTCGGGCGGCTCGTGAAACCGGTTTTCGATAATACCTGTCTTCCCTGTCACCTCGAGAAAAACAAAGGTCTGCAGTCGTTCGACTACGACGATCTCGAGCTTTGGGGCTGGGCGTTGGACGGATCGGGGGGTGGCGGGGGAAGCAGGTGTGACTCGGTGACGGCGCTTCGCACCGGCTGTGCAACCTACAAATCACCCGCCGGCCGGGTTGGCGCACTGGCCTCAAAGATGGGCCAACAGTTGCTCGCAACCCACAAGGAACGAGTCTCATCCGAAGAACTTCATCGAGTGACACTTTGGCTCGATCTCAACTCTCCTCGGCTCAGCTACTATTACAACGATCCGGATACTTTGTACCGGATGGAGCACACCGAGGATATCATATGGCCCCTGGATGTCGATCCACTGAATCCCACCGCGGCTGAAATGGATCGTCCGGTCAACTCATCCGGTGATTCGACCGTTTTGCGTCGAGGAACCGGCAAAGGTGGTTTCGCCATTCCCGATTTCAGGATCACAGTTGCCGCTAATCGGGCAATCCTGCATATGGGGCGGTCCAAGGGAGCTGAAGCTCAATTGATTGACGCGGCCGGCAAATGCCTGGTTCGTCAGTCACTGGAATCCGGACATGCTGTGTTATCGTTGAAAAGCCTTTCTTCAGGAGTCTACTTTGTCCGTGTGACCGGTCAAGCCGATCGATGGGTGCGACCGCTGACGATAACGCGGTAAGTATCAGACGAGACGAAGAAACATGCACTCGAACCTGAAGGGGCGCAACATACAAACCCAACAAAGCGGACGGGGGCAGGCTTTCTCCGAATCGCTCAATTCAGGTTAGCCCAGGTTTCGCAACCGACTCACGGCATTCTGCGTAAGCCGGCGCGCGATTCGTTGTAGAAAAATGCTCA
>CAYFVL010000242.1:0-9123 GCA_964346405.1 uncultured Fibrobacterota bacterium | reverse complement strand
CAGAATCTAATTGTTGACGGCGGCATGGCACGGAAAATGATATATGTCGATTAATTAACTGTTGAGAGGGTGCGACCAATGGCATTGCTGCACTGCCGTTTTTTTTCGAACGCACTGAAAACAGCTTCTTCAGTGCACGTGATTCTTCCCGAATCCGGCGTAGCCAACCCGGAGACAAAACCTGCCGTGGTCTATCTTCTGCACGGGCTGTCCGACGATGATTCCGTATGGGTTCGGAGAACTTCTCTGGAACGGTACGTGGCATCGATGAATGTGGCTGTTATCATGCCTAATGTTCATCGGAGTTTCTATTCGGATATGGTTTATGGTGGGGCATACTGGCGTTTCGTATCCCAAGAATTGCCCGAATGGGTGTCTCGCTCTTTCAGAGTTTCCTCTCGGGGAGAAAAGACGTTTGTCGCGGGAATTTCCATGGGGGGATACGGGGCGTTCAAGTTGGCTCTCAACTATCCGGAAAGGTATAAAGCGGCCGCCAGTCTCTCCGGCGCCCTGGATTTGTCGAATCCCGTTTTCCGGAAAAGAAATGATCTGCGGGAGGCTCTTGAACTGGTATATGGCGGCGTCGATGGTTTCAGGAGCAGTGAGAATGATCTGATTTACGTAATGAAGACCATGGGCGCAAGCCCCGGCAACCTTCCGCAAATGTATCAGTGGTGTGGTACGGAAGACTTTTTGTACGACTGCAATGCTTCATTCAGGAAGGCTGCCGAATCCACCGGTCTATCTTTGACATATAGAGAAGGACCGGGTGGACATGAATGGGGTTTGTGGGATGTGCAAATCCGTCGGGTATTTGAGTGGTTTGCCTTTGGAAATGGAAAATAGCCGGCAACACCGGCAATTCAAAGAGCAAACTTACGCAAATAGAAATCCGTATTACCCCCTCCATCGCTTCCGAAGAAGATGTGCGGCCGCCTTGGGAGTCCGGTCTCTGGTTAGCACACCTTTCCTGTTTCCACCAATTCGTTTGAGTCCCTGTGCCGTACGGAAATCCGCGAAATTCCAGACCTGTTCTCCCACGATGAAATCCAGGGCGTCGAGTGCCTTAAAGAATTCCTCGTAGAATGCACATTGGTATTCTTCCGTGAACATCTCCGGTGGATCCGAATGCATACCGGCGATCGTATCCACGCCGCACTCGGTGATTAGAATTGGTTTATGGAATCGCTCCCACCAGGCAGTCAACTCCGCGGTCATGAACGGTTCAATGGATGCCGTCACCCCGGTGTCCGTGTACCATCCGGGATACCGATTCACTCCAATAACATCAACAAGATCGGCAACGCAGCATTCGCCGGGTTGGGCATGATTTGCGAACACCACTGGGCGCACCGGATCGAGAGTACGGGTTTCTTCGATTATGTTGGCAAAATAGTCCCGTGAATTTTTCTCCCACGAAGCCGGTTCATTCGCGATGCTCCACATCACCACACTTGGGTGGTTTCGATCTCGTGCAATCAATTGTTGCATCGCCGATATATGGTTCCGTCTTCTGTGCGCATTTACCTCAGGATCCCCGAAAACATCCGCCCCTTTAATCCCGAACTTGAGCATTCCCACCGCGGCAACCTCGTCGATAATAAGAAATCCGCGCTCATCAGCCGCCTCGAGCCACGCCTCGTCATAGGGATAATGAGAAGTCCGGAATGAATTCGCTCCCATCCACTCCATCAGATTGTAATCCTTGACAAGCCAAACCGGATTGTACCCTCGGCCGTTTATCGGGGTGTCTTCATGTTTGCCGTACCCTTTGAGATAGATCGGGTATCCATTCAGCAACAGTTTGTTGCCCTCGACAGCGAAAGTCCGTATGCCGATTCGCAGTTCATATTCATCGAGAACCGTCCCGTCCGTTTCTTTCAGACGTATTCGCATAAGATAAAGAAATGGGTGTATCGTATCCCAGAACTTCGCCTGAGGAATACTGAGGGTTCCCTCGAAGCCGGTGCCGGCAAAAGATTTTTGCTCTTCGGTGTCGAGTATTTCGAGTGTAACCGTGCCCGCGGAGTAATTTGATGTTACTTTCCAGGACACAGTTCCGTCCGTATGGTCGATTCCGGTGGTAGTCTCTACGGCCGTAATTTTCTTGGTGGGACAAGACAAAAGCTTTACCGAACGATGGATCCCCGCATAGTTGAAAAAATCAAAGTGTATCGATTGTACGTTTTTTTGCATGTAAAAATGCGATTTCTTTTCGGCAAGCACTTCACCGGCCGGAAGCGATTCGGGATAGAGACGGTTATCGACCACAACCGTAAGTCGATGTGGCGACCCGGGCGTAACCATCCTGGTGATATCGCATTCGAATGGAAGAAATCCACCTTCGTGTTCCCCCGCCGATTTTCCGTCGACAAATACCGAAGCCCTATGCGTTATCGCACCAAATCTGAGAATGAGATCGCGATCCGGACGTGGTGCCGGGGGCCGGAACTCGGTCTCGTACCAGACTTCACCGACATGGTCCCGGATTCGAGAATTCTGAGTTATATCATTGTAGCTCGCGGGAACCGGCATTGGTACGCCGTTGACCATGGGCTTCAGCATCCATTTCTCTTCGCGTCCGACATGATCGAAATCACAACGAAATCTCCAGATACCATCCAGCAGTTTCGTCTCTCGCGTGGCTGTTTCGTGCGTATTTAGCACCGGCTCCTCCCTCAAACGATTTGGTTTCCTGGAGACACTCGGGTTTCCAGACCTGCGATCCACTCGGGCCATCGTTTTTCCTGGTTCCATAAAAATATGGGATTGAGGAGCGGGAAACAAGCCGGGAGATGAAATGGCTATTCTGTCGCGCATAGTCCCTGTTGAACAACCTCCGGTGCGGAATCTTTCATCAGGTATCCTCGCTCCCCTGCACGTAAGCACCGAATTGCGTATCGAAGTTCATTGTGCATCGACAGCGCCGGCATCGGCAATACTCGATTCCGCAACAGCTTTCCCGTAGGCGGAAAATCGGGTCGAAAATGTGCAAATTGGTCGCCCTAATCCGCCGGCGTAATTCTTGCAGATCCCAGCCAGTTCCCGCACCGGATGCTCCGCCTCGGGTGTGTAACCTTTTGTTCTACCTCAAATTGGAATCGAAACATGTTGTCAACTGTCGAAACGAAGACCACTTTGCCCAAAAAGTACAGTGTCCCCCCGATTCTCTCGGGGTATACCTACGAGCCTGAGGACGCATACCGAGCACGAGATGAAGGCAGACTTCTGGCAATCCGGGTCGAGACGAACACCTCCTGCAACCTTCGATGTCGCTATTGTTATGCGGAAAGCGGCGCGGCTCGTCGAGAGGTTCCACTGGAGAAGCTCAAGGCCGCTATTGACCAGGCAGCGCAGTTGGGGCTCGAATCGGTAGTTGTTATTGGCGGCGGAGAACCGACTCTTTACAGCGGGTTTCGGGAACTAATATCATACATTCATCTGCGCGGCATTATACCGGTGGTTTTTTCCAATACCATGGCGATGGATCGGGAATTGGCGGAGTTTTTGTATTCTCAAGATGCTTCGGTGATGGGGAAACTGGACTCATTGCGCGATCCTGTGCAGGATTTCCTTGGTGGGCTCGACGGTGCCGCGAAAAGAATCCGCACGGGACTTCAGAATCTGCTGGACGTTGGATTCGGAAATCCGGAAGACCCGCATCGTTTGCGACTCGGTGTCTCTTTTGTTACCAATCGGGCGAATTTGATGGAAATTGAGGACATCTGGCACTTCTGTCGATCGAATAACATCTTTCCAAATATGGAGATTCTGACCCCGACCGGTAGGGCTTTGGAAACGCTCGATGGGTACGCGCTTGAACTTGACCAAATTCGTGAATACAAACTCCGACTGCTCGAGGCCGACCGCAAGACTTATGGACACGAATGGTTGCCGTACACCCCTTTGACCGGCAGTGGTTGCCTTCAGCACCTGTACAGCCTGTACATCACAATGGACGGTGATGTCCGGCCCTGCGCGCCGACAAAATTCGATCAGCATCCTGATCTGATGGATAATGGCGTCTATCCATACAATGTCTATCGGATGACCATTCCGGATATCTTCAAATCGGAGTTGTTTCAGTACGTGCGGCATATCGACAAAAACCTTCGGGGGAAATGCCGCGCCTGTGAGCATCATCCTGTTTGTATCGGCTGTCGGGGGTATGCCTACAGTGTCGGCATCAACGAAGGCATGAATCCATATGACGCCCTGAGCCTCGAATGCCGCCAATGTTTCCGACCAATGGAAGAGGACAATGCGAAAGCTAATTGATCAGACCTCATTGGAGGACCGACTACGAAAGAATCTTCAAAATCGCCTTTTGCCCGACCGCTTCCTGTATGTAGGGCAAAACGGCGCCGAGAACTGGCTTGATCTGGATGCTTCGAGCGGCTTTACGGTTGCGGCACGACTCACCACTCTTCTGAAAGACAGCCTTCCTTCTCTAACTCACTATCTCCCCAAACCGCTGTCGTACGTCAGCCTGGGGGTGGGAAGCGGAGAGAAGGAACGGATGGTTCTCTCCGCCGTCGGCCCCGAATCGATATCCTCTTACATTCCGGTAGACATCAGTGAACCAATGGTTGTGAATGCGGCCGATGTTGTTTCGGATATGGATTTGCGGGTCGATGGAATCGTTGGCATGCTGGAGGATCTTCCGAATTGCGCGGCAGACTGGGAGCGCCCGATGGTCCTTGCGGTTACCGGCAATACCTTCTGCAACTATCATCCCGACGAAATATTTCCGATTATTCGGTCAATGGTGTCTCCCGAAGATCGCTTCCTGGTGGATTTTCATCTTTTCGATGATTCCGAAGACCCGGATACTGTACGAGCGAGCATCGAGCAGGCATATCGCTCCAACGAGAATGTCAGATTCAATTTGGGCCCGCTCATTAGCCGGGGAGTTCCCGCCGAAGCATGTGAGTTTCGGCTTGATCTTGTTCCAGTTGAAAATTTATCTGAGAAGGTGTATCGGACAAACAAAACCATAGCAATACGGCGCCGGTGCGCGGCGGTTTTTAATGATTCCACCGTAGATTTCAGGGCCGGAGATACCATCCAGCTCGGATTTACCTATAAATACACCGCTAACCAAATTCTTGAAATATTTGACCATTATGGGTTTCAGATTTATGCCTTGTACCACGATCGTCCGCATACCAATATGTTGGTTCTCGCGGGATCGCAATCCACCAGGGAGGACTTACAATGACGCCGCCACCGACTCTTTCAGCCGAAACTATTGGAGCCGTAGAATATGGATGTGATCATCTGGGACGGCTGGAAAGCGTAATGCTTCATACTCCCGGGGAAGCATTAGGGATTATTGATTCGCTCAATCATCATCAATGGCTGTTTGATCAAGTCCCGGATATTGAACGATATGCCGACGAACATCGTCGGTATCGTGAGCTTTTGGAATATCACGGCGTAAAGGTCTACGAACTTGTCGACCACGTAAAGGAGTCGGCTGCACTTTTGCCGTCACTTCCCAATCTGACTTTTCTTCACGATACCGCGGTCGTATCTGGAAAAGGAGCGATGCTCTCTGTGATGGCCTCACATGCCCGCAGAAAAGAAGAGGTCGTCGTGCGTGAAGCTCTGACCAATCTCGGCATACCGATTCTGCACGAATTTACAGACCTGGATGATGCTTTTGAGGGGTGTCTGCTTCTCAATGAAGACACCCTTCTTGTATGCGACACCGAACGCCATTCGATGGAATCCATACGAAAGTTTATACACGCGATGAGTGATTCGTTCAGCACGATCATTTACGTGATGGTCCCCAAAGCCAGAAGGTTCATGCATCCTGATACCCTTTTTAACAGAATCCGGAAGGATTTGGCGCTCTGCTTTCTTCCGGGAATGAACGAGACGTTTGTGTTTCAGGACGGGGGGGTTCGAAGAGTTGGGTTCGCCGAGCTTATGAACGAGATGGGTATCGAACTGGTGAATGTATCAGATGAAGAACAACGCAACCTCGCATGTTCATTCGTGCCCCTTGAAAGTGGGGTAATATTTCACTATGATACGGCTCTTACGGCAGATACGATTCGTACACTGGAACAAAAAGGTGTAGAATTGATTCTGTTTCATCCCGACGCCATGTGCGCGGGGGGTGGAAGCCTGAGGTGTCACACCTTGAGATTGCGAAGACAACCGGCGTAAGAGGAAGAAAAGAATATACCTCTTTGCCGAAGGGGAACCAGGGCCTGGTAGCCCTGGACTGCGAAACTCATGCTCAGTTGAGGAGGCTGATATGGCGGTTGTTGCCGTGATAATTGAGGAAATGTTTGAAGATGTCGAGTACACCCGTCCGGCCAAGGCATTCTCCGATGCCGGACATACGCTTGTGCATTTAGGTTTAGAGGCGGGACGGGTAGTCAAGGGTAAAAAAGAGCAAACTCCCGTGACTGTCGAGCGTGCGGTTGAAGACGCCGATGTTACCGAGTATGACGCTCTGTTGATTCCCGGGGGCTATTCGCCGGATAAATTACGTGCCCATGAGGCTCCAGTTCGGTTCGTGCGCCACTTCATGGAAAGTGAGAAACCAATTTTTGCGATATGCCACGCTCCTCAGTTACTGATAACCGCCGACCTTCTATCCGGACGTCGGGTCACCGGGTGGCGCTCGATAGCGCAGGATATCAAAAACGCCGGTGCACAGTTTGAAGATCGTGAGGTGGTTGAGGATGGAAACCTGATATCGAGTCGCGGTCCCGCCGATTTGGATGCTTTTGTGGATGCATGTTTGCGGCGTCTCGGGTAGAGCTCGAAGAGTTCAGCCAAGTTTTGCAGCCAAACAGTGGCGTCGGCGGAAGCTGTCCATGGATAGTACGTTGTTTCTCGAGCGGGAGGCCGGCCATCGCACCAAATCTCCGCGCATTTGCCTCTGGAATCGGCTCGGCAAAACCATTGACTTTCGTCGCGCCATGTTGTAATTTATTATGCTGTTTTGAAAATTTGGGGCTGTAGCTCAGCTGGGAGAGCGCGACGCTGGCAGCGTTGAGGTCAGGGGTTCGAGCCCCCTCAGCTCCATTTCGAATATGTGCGCGTTGTTTCCTTACCAGGAGACTGCGCGCTTTTTGTATTTATAGCCTCCTCGAAGACCTGACCCGAGTTCGACAATCGACTCACGGTCCCGCCCGGCGGGACTAAAGGTATCTCCCCGGATACCCCGCGCTTTTTCCAGGTCAATCTCGCACAACATCTTATGCATAATGCTCTATCCCTCGGCATTTCGGCTTCGCTCAATACGGCGCTCCGCTCGGGACATCGCCCCTCGACTTCGCTCGGGACATCGCCCTTCGGCTCCGCTCGGGACATCGCCCTTCGGCTCCGCTCACTTCGACACCTCAGTGCAGCGCAATATACCGCAATACATGGCTCCGCTCGGTACGGCGTTTCTCGACTCTCGAAGTCGGGCTAATCGGAACGGCAGAGATGATTGGTACGTTCGGGCCTCAATCCATTGCTATCCGAAGTTTTTTCTCCGCAGGCTTTCCCGTGGAGTGTCTTCGCACCAAAACTCCCTTCACAACAATGTTTCCTTCGGAGTTCCTGCGGACCCGTTCCGGATGGGCCAGGCACTGAATTGCCAGATGCCCCATCCCTTCCAGGTTCAAGTCGTACGAGGTGATCCCGAGCCTGTAGGTAAGTGGGCTGTTGTCGAAACCGGCTACGGACAGGTGGCGTGGTATCCTATACCCGTTTTTCTGAAGGAATCCGTAGGCAGAAAATGCGGTAACATCGTTGATTCCTATCCATGCCGTTATGTCGGGGTTCAGCAGCGCTCGGTTGAAATGACGTTGTAGCGCCGCTCCCATCCTGGACAGGGTTTTCAGGTTTTGTTCGGTGCGTAGAAAAATGTCATGAGCGAGTTCTTCAGAAAAGAGTCCGGATTCGACCAACTTACCTTTTGAGTCGCTCAAAAGCTTCCGGGCATCGGACAGTTCGGAATGTGGATCCGTATCTGGTGGGCGCGGAGCGAAAACCGTCATCTTTCGATCTCCATCGGTTTCTCCCCGGGGAAATATTTCCTGCAATCCAACGAGACGCCGTCGGGTCCATGCGTTTCGATGAAGCCACTGATCCGGTGCGAATACTGCGATGTGCCGATGACCCAGAGACGCAAGATGTAGCCCCATTTCTCTTCCGATGCGGCGATTGTCGGCGACTATATGGTACATATTCGGATGAGAGGGAAGTGATTCGGCCGGGAGTTCGGCCGGGTCGATGAGCACCAGCGGGATGTTGTCATGTTGTGCGAAGAGTTCCCTCGCGCGGTGTTTTCCCTGAAAGAACACATTGACTATGCCCGCGACTCGATGGCCCTCCGGTTCGGGGTCGTCCAGAGATTTTCGCCCGAAATAGAACCGAAGATGTCCCCATTGGAGGGAATTCATTGAGGATTCCATCCCGCGTATGCAAGGAAAAAACCAGGAATGGAGGGATGCAATCTCGTTGGCCGAACCCATGACATACACATGAGAATTCCTTTTCTCCTCACCGACGACGGCATTTACGCGGTAACCGTTACCCTCACGCCGAACGGCGCCTTCCCGCAACAGCTCAAGGACTGCTTTTTGGGCAGTCGAAAATGAACATCTGAATCTGCTCCGAATGTTTCGAAGCGTCAGGAAATCGGAAGACGGAGCGTGAGTTCCAATTAAAATCTCCTCTTGCAGCGTTTGTGATATCTGTTTGTAGCGGGGCTGGGGTGGGGATACTACCGACTGATTCGGATAGGGCGATCGAGGAAGAAAGTAGCCTTTCTTGCCGGGAAATTGCTTCAGTCGCTCTTCGTATTGCAGTTTTTTCAGAACCTTTAGAACGGAGACGGGAGATGAACCGAAGCGTTGAGCAAGATGTCGTACTGAAGGGATCTTGTTCTGTGGGAAAACCTCGTCGGCTATCCAGTTTCTAAGCTCTTTGTGAAGGTCTCTTATTTTCATTTTTCTCCGGTCCCGAATTCGCTCGAGTGAATAGCCCCGTTTGAAAATCAGAGCATGAGTAGTGCTTGTCCGAAAACCCACTCGATCGCTGATCCCGTCTCGCCTAGCCCAAGTTTCGCAGTCGAGAGCGAGCATTATGCGTAAGATGTTGTGCGAG
>CAYFVL010000241.1:0-9132 GCA_964346405.1 uncultured Fibrobacterota bacterium | reverse complement strand
TGATATCCGTATTACAGATATATCGGCCCTGCCGGGCCTGAGACAACTACCCGGGACAGGCTCTACGAAACTACTGCAAACCGGTATCGCAACAACCTGGCCTTTACGAAAGCAGTCGCGGAGAATCAACGATCGAAAATGTCCCGCGGAGGCCGGTCACGACAAGGTCCCGACGCAGCAACACCTTACCTACCGGCACTCCCGCTTTGCGGCGTTAGCAAAAAAAATGAAACAAACACAACCGGACCAACGCTTCTCGGCACCACCGCCCCGAAACCAGGACAAATCCGCAATCCGAGATCCGTGATGTCGCCCCGAAGGGGGCTCTGCGTCGTGTTTTTTGATATCCGTATTACAGATATATCGGCCCTGCCGGGCCTGAGACAACTACCCGGGACAGGCTCCACGAAACTACTGCAAACCGGTACCGCAACAACCTGGCCTTTACGAAAGCAGTCTCGGAGAATCCACGATCGAAAATGTCCCGCGGAGGCCGGTCACGACAAGGTCCCGACGCAGCAACACCTTACCCACTGGCACTCCCGCTTTGCGGCGTCAGCAAAAAAAAATGAAACAAACACAACTGGACCAACGCTTCTCGGCACCATCGCCCCCAAACCAGGACAAATCCGCAATCCGAGATCCGAGATCCGTGATTTCGCCCCGAATGGGGCTCTGGGGCGTGTTTTCTGATATCCGTATTACAGATATATCGGCCCTGCCGGGCCTGAGACAACTACCCGGGACAGGCTCCACGAAACTACTGCAAACCGGTATCGCAACAACCTGGCCTTTACGAAAGCAGTCGCGGAGAATCAACGATCGAAAATGTCCCGCGGAGGCCGGTCACGACAAGGTCCCGACGCAGCAACACCTTACCCACCGGCACTCCCGCTTTGCGGCGTTAGCAAAAAAAAATGGAAACAAACACAACCGGACCAACGCTTCTCGGCGCCACCGCCCCCAAACCAGGACAAATCCGCAATCCGAGATCCGTGATTTCGCCCCGAATGGGGCTCTGGGGCGTGTTTTTTGATATCCGTATTACAAATATATCGACCCTGCCGGGCCTGAGACAACTACCCGGGACAGGCTCTACGAAACTACTGCAAACCGGTACCGCAACAACCTTGGCCTTTACGAAAGCAGCCGCGGAGAATCAACGATCGAAAATGTCCCGCGGAGGCCGGTCACGACAAGGTCCTGACGCAGCAACACCTTACCCACCGGCACTCCCGCTTTGCGGCGTCAGCAAAAAAAATGGAAACAAACACAACCGGACCAACGCTTCTCGGCGCCACCGCCCCCAAACCAGGACAAATCCGCAATCCCCATTCCCAAATCTCTAACCCCTAACCCCTAATATCCCGCAATAACCTCTTCACCACCAACCATAACAAATGCCACCTCCGGATCCTCGATCAGCATCTCTTCCAGAACGTTCTGAGTTGGGCAGTGGTTGAAACGTACGCCGATTATGTCCGCGGTTTTGCCATCGTCGATACTGCCGAGGCGTCCGGTGCTCCGAAGAGCTTTGGCCGGGTTGCGGGTGACCAGATTGATCAGGTCGAGTGCGGGAAGATGGGGGTGGGTTTGCTTTATATAATGGAGTTCATCGAACAGGTTCATGGCATGAGATCCACCCGGGCTTTCGGTACCGAGGCAGACATTGAGTCCCCGCTGAAGGGCAATATCCAGTGGAAAAGGTTTGTGCCCGATCTCTTCGGTGTACCGCGGGCAGGCTACCACCGACGCATGCTTTGCCGTGAGAAGCGAGAGTTCCTGTCCGCTTACATAATTGCAGTGGATGCAGATTCCGCGAAACGGAATGAGATTCATGCTTATCGCCGATTGCATGGGAGTCATTTTGATATCACCGAACGGCCACTGTTTTTTTCGGGTTATCTGAAAATAGAGATCTCCGCCGTGTTCGGTGAATGCCTGGAGTTCTTCGGCGCTTTCGGCCATATGGGATGCCCAGAGGTAGCGATTCTGAAGGGCAAAATCGCTAATCACCCGGTGAGATCTTGGGGAGAGGGAATAAAGGGCATGTGGCCCGACTCCTACATTTGGTGAATCGTGTCGGCTTTGACGTATCCGTTTTTCGAGGTGGTCATGTATTTCCGTTTCGGCATCGGCGTCTTCGGCATAGATCTCATGCACGACCCACGAGCGAATCGGCTCGTCTCTGAGAACGAGTGGGGAGATATCCCGACGGCTGAAATCCACCACGGTTGTGATGCCGTTGGCGAGGGCTTCGAGAATACCCAGACGCACGGTAGAGATCACAGCGTCGGCGGGAGCATTGCGCATCCGGGAGAGGCGTTTTGCCCGCCATGAAGCAAACGTCTCGGTGTCTTCTTTGGGAATGCCGCGCAGAAGACCTTCCTCGAGATGGGTATGCATATTTATGAATCCGGGCAGAAGAAGGGTCTCACCGAGATTCACGATGCGGTCCCGTGACGTGCGTCGAAGTCCGCTTCGTCCGCCGACCGAGACGATAGTGTCGCCGTCGACCGTAACGCCCCCGTTTTCGAGGACACGCCCGTCGGGCATAAGAATCCATTTTGCGAAGTATACGGAAGACATTCAGGCTTTATCGCATCGGCGGGAATGGGTACATACTGCACGAATTTCGGTATGGCGCCCGACAGCCGCCGGGATTTGCATGGGCCGGGAATCGAACCGCCTCATCAGAAAAATACATATCGCAGGCACAATGGAAAGCCGAGGTCGAATCGGTGCTGTTTTTGCACAAACCCAAGCTTCTCAGCCGACTCACGGCATTCTGCGTAAGCCGGCGCGCGATTCGTTGTAGAAAAATGTTCAAGGTATATCCCCGGATACCCCTGCGCTTTTTCTAAGGCAATCTCGCACAACATTTTACGCACACTGCTCTATCCCTCGGCATTTCGACTCAATACAACGCTCCGCTCGGGACATCGCCCCTCGACACCGCTCAGTGCAGCGCGGTACGGCGTCTCTCGACTGCGAAACTTGGGTTAAATATTGACTGCTTAGCCGGGGTGGAGGTATCTTTATAGGCTCTCTCGGGGGTGTCGTGTGTCATACCGGAGGACGCGAAAGGGCTAATGGCGCGCGATAAAGCATAGTTTCCATCGGGGGAGAGAGTGAATCCGCAATGTGTCGGCTTGAGGAAAAAACACCAATAAAACCGCATCCGAATGTGAACGATCCCGATGGGGACGGCGGCGAAATGTCGTTTGGCCGGTATTCTCGTAGATGTCGGAATCAATTTTCGTGGTTGTTGTATGACCGCATTTCGACACCGGGGCGTTCGTTTGGATGCAATATGAAAGGAATTGTGTATGCGATACCTGTATGTAGCGATTATCATGGGGCTTGGTACGGTCGCGACTCTTGCCCAGGATCAGCCTGCCCAACCCGGCGGTGGAGGCTTTCTGGTCAATGTTCTGCCGATGATGCTTATCATGTTCGCAATCATCTATTTCCTGATGATCCGTCCGGAGCAGAAGAAGCAGAAGGAACGTCAGAGCATGATGTCCACATTGCAGAAAGGCGACAAGGTTTTGACTATCGGCGGACTTCACGGTACGGTTACAAACGTGAAGGACAACGTGGTCATGGTACGAATCGCCGATAATACGGTGGTTGAAGTCGCGAAAACGGCTGTCTCATCCGTAGTAAACAGGACAGAAGACGGCGGATCTAAAAAAGGATAAGGATACAGGATGGCTGCAATTCGCATATACGGAGACCCAATTCTACGTAAAACGGCCGAGGATGTCACCGAGTTCGACGACGATCTCAGAGAATTTGTCGAGCGGATGAAAGACGACATGGTTGCCTATGACGGTGTTGGACTGGCAGCTCCTCAGGTTGGCAGGTCCCTGCGCATTGTGGTCATCGATATAACCGCCGGCGAGCGCGAACCACTTGTTCTTATCAATCCGAAAGTGATCTGGTCCGATGAAGAACGGGTTGATGACGAGGAAGGGTGTCTCAGCATTCCGGATATCCGGATGAAAGTGAGTCGTCCGAAATCGGTTACAATTGAAGCGTTCGATGAAAACGGTGAAAAATTTCAGATAGAAAATGCCGAGGGGCTTCTGGCACGGGCACTTCAGCACGAATTCGATCATTTGGACGGTATTCTGTTTGTCGACCGCGCCAGTCTGGTGGCCCGTCGTCTGATTTCCGGCAAACTCAAGAAACTTGCTCGAAGCCGTCGGGAGAAGAGTTCCGCGGTCTACCAGTAGTGTGAGGGGCTTTCCACTAGTGTTCTACACGCAGTCGGCACGGTTTTCTCCAGCGGGACTCGCTGTTGCGACTTTGTTTGTACTTTGGCTTGGGGGGTGTTCGAATGTTGGGTTCATTACTCCCAATCCGCCGGGGAAATCGGTCGAGCAAGAAGCTGAAGAGAAAGATTCCCCGGAAAAAAAAACGGATTTTCAGTCCCAATCTCCCGACAAAAAAGAGCTTTCTGGTTCCTCTTCCACAAGTCGTGCGGATTCTTCTTCAGAACCGATTGACTTTTACACCGTTTTCAGCGAGTCCGAGAGTAAGCCGGCCGAGCCGGGTGAGTTTTTCGTTGCCACAAAACGTGTGCGTATCGCCCTCGAGAGAAATGTCGATCGATGCCTTTTCTATACTGCCAGTCCAGTGAAGATCCTCGGGCGTGCCAAATCTGGTGGGAACTTGCTGAAGGGACGAGTGGTTGTGGAGGCTCGCGGGAATGCGGCCGAAGCGACCCTTACCTCGGGATCAGGTTCCTTCAGTGTCTCTCTTCCGTGTACTCTTCAGGCATCCTCGGGTATAAACTACTTCGAATTCAAGGAAAAGAACTACCGCGGATCGGTAGTTCTTGTGCGGGAGAAGCATGGCACGATTTCACTGCTGAACTATCTCGATGTCGAACAGTATCTGCGGGGCGTAGTGCCTCTCGAGATAGGTCCTCGCAAGCCCGAAGAATCGGCCGCGGTAAAGGCGCAGGCCGTGGTAGCCAGAACTTACACGTACCGCAGGATGCTCGACAGGCGGGAGGGACCGTTCGATCTTCTCCCTACAGTTGCCGATCAGGTTTACGGTGGGGTGAGTGCCGAACGTCAGGAGTCGGATCGTGCAATTCTTGCGACCTCCGACCTGATCCTGTGCTTTGAGGGTGAACCCATTCACGCCTTTTATCATTCGACTTGTGGCGGGATGACCGCGAACATCGAAGATGTGTGGGAAAGGGGGGCGCAACCGTATCTGGTTGCTCGTCCGGATATCGATGAAAACGGTGAAGCATATTGCTCGATTTCCACGTATTTCGAATGGACGGAGAACTGGAACACAAGTCATCTTTCCGCGATTCTGGCAAAGTACGGTCCATCCGCTTTTCCCGATTACCAACCGTTCCGGGGCACAATTCGTAAGCTTTCGGTTGGCGATACATACGCATGCGGACGGGTACGTAGCTGCATGGTGAAGGCGGAGAGTGGTGACTATCGGTACGGTGGAGACAAAATCCGATTTGCCTTTCGTCGGGCGGTATCCGGACGACCAATTCTTAGAAGTTCGCGGTTCAGAGTAGAAGATTGTAACGGCTCGACAGTGCGTCTTCGTGGCTGGGGGTACGGTCATGGAATCGGCATGTGTCAGATGGGGGCTGTCGGGCGAGCAAGGGCTGGACAAACGTACCGCGAGATTCTTCAGGCGTACTATGCGGATGTCGACGAGGCCGTGGTGAAGTTACTTCCTCCAGGCCGAGGGTGAGAACGCGATCAGTACCGTGTAGATTTCCAGCCTGCCCAGGAGCATACAGACCACCAGAACCCATTTCCCGATCACGGGAATCCATCCGTAGTTTTCAGTCGCTCCGATCCCCGAAAGCCCGGGACCAATGTTGCACATGGTGGCGACGACACTGGTTACCGCGGTAATGAAATCGGGAATGATGAGACTCATTACAATAGAAAAGAAAGCAAACAGGAGAATGAAGAGGGAGAAGAACCCGATAATGTTGGCAATTTGCTTTTCTTCGAGCGCTTTGCCCGCGATTTTTACCGGCGCGATGAGCTTGGGCTGAATCATCGTGAGTACCTCTCTCCAGGCACTTCGGATGATAACCATGATTCGTATCATTTTGATACCGCCTCCGGTGGAACCGGCGCATCCCCCGAAAAACATTAGGATAACAAGCCCGAATCGCAATGCCGTAGGCCATACGTCGTAATCCGCTGTGCCGTAGCCGGTGGTCGTGGTCAGAGATATCACCTGAAATGTGGCATACCGTACCGAAGCGCCGAGTGACTCAATCTTGCTCTGTTCGGTCTCGATTTTCTCGTCGACTTCCTGCTCGGTTAAAGGCTCGCTACGAAAACTCTGGGAAACCTGCTCCGGTGTCACGGGGCCGCGAAGCTGGAGAACCACGGTAGAGAAAACGATTGCGCCAAGAATCACCAGAGCATAAAACCGAAATTCGCGATCGGTTTTCAGGACCCTGAAATCCCCATGAAAAATGATTCGGTAATGCAACATGAAATTTACGCCGGCCAGAAACATGAAAACTATGATAACCCAATCAATGCAGGCACTGTCGTATGCGGCGATAGAGGCATTTTTTGTTGAGAACCCTCCGGTAGCCATAGTGCCGAATGCATGACAGAGGGAGTCGAAAAAGGTCATACCACTAAACCAGAGAAGAACGGTTTCGGCCAGCGTGAGGAGCGCATATACTCCCCAGAGAATTGTGGCGGTTTGAGCAAGTCGAGGACGAATTCTCTCGGCCGAAGGTCCGGGGACTTCACCGCGAAACATCTGATATGCCGTGATCCCAACCGCGGGAAAAATGGCCAGTCCGAGAGTTACAATTCCCATTCCTCCCAACCAGTGGGTCATGCTTCGCCAGAAAAGAATTCCTTTCGGCAGAATCTCTATATCGGTCAGGATAGTGGCTCCGGTTGTCGTGAAGCCGCTCATGATCTCAAAATAGGCGTCGGTGAAAAGGGCGAAAAGCCCGTTTCGCAGACCACCTGTGTCCGGGTTGACGGCAAGGAATACCCAGAGAGGGATGCACCCGACGAGAGCCAGTATGATCCAGCCAAACGTGACGATTGCGAATCCTTCACGAACCGCGTTACCCTCCATTTCCCGTTTGGGGAGCAGAATGAGGACGGTTCCGATACTCAATGAGACGATCACCGCAACAATGAAACCGAGGAGTCGCGGATCACGATAGATACCCGGGGAGAATTCGCCGATTTCCCAGATAGCAATGCCGGTTGGTATGAGCATCACAATTGCGAGCACCTGAAGCAGTTTGCCTATGGAATATAGTACGAATCGATTATTCATGTGCCGTGGCCGGGTAGAAGGAATGCCCTGGAAGGTTGTGGTACTTGTTTACATCGTGACGCGGAATGTCGCGATTTGGCCTCGGAACCTGTGCTGAGAGGGGGACGGCGGTTATCACAGCAATCGGCCTTTTGAGCTGAACAGCTTTTTTGCAACGGATGCGTTCTCCGGCTGACTTAGAATCAGAATTTCATCGTTAGCCTCTATTTCCGTATTTCCCGAAGGAATGATCACTTCGCCCCCCCTGAATATGCTCCCGATGATTATGCTTTTTTTCCACAAATCACTGAGAACGTGCAATGGTTTACCGACTACCCGGCTTCCTTCCTGCACTACATATCTGTTCACGACGACATCGACGTTCTTCAGGGTTGCCAGAGATCCGAGTGGTACGCGTAGAATGTCGGAAATGATTGATTGCGAGGTCACCTGATACGGCGCTATGATATGATCGATTCCCAGCGATAGAAAAAGAGTGGAATGGCGAATCGAATTGCTGATCGCGATTACTTCCTTCGCTCCCTCGGCCTTCGCAAGCAGGCATGCCATCACGTTGTCTTCGGAATCTTCATCGGCCGCAATGAAAAAAGGCACGTCGCGCACATTGATTTCATGAAGCATATCCACATCGGTGCAGTCTCCGTGGAGTACTTCGATGTCGTTGAGCTGGGAGGCGGCCCATTCCCCGTGAGCTTTGTCGGGATCGACCAGTATCACCCGGTCGGCAAAGGGAGTAAGCTCTCTCGCAAGATAGAACGCCGTCAGAGAGTTCCCCCACACTATAAGCTTTTTGTGCGCTCCCTGGGGTTGGTTAACCCATCGACGGAATGCCGGGAGGGATTCGCCAGGCATGATTGCCACTATCTGGTCGCTGGGGAGAACCTGTTCGTCGCCTCGGGGCAGAATGCTTTTGTTTTCCCGAATGATCAGCACAATGAGAATGCGGGCGTTTTCGGTCAGGTTATCGATTTCGGAAAGTCTTTTTCCGGCAATCGGCATGCTTTCGTCGACACGATAGCCCCGAAGGTACACCGTGTCGGATTGGAAATTGGCGGATTCGGTCAGCCCCGGCAATTGAATATATTGCAAAATTTTCCGGACGACCTCTTTTTCCGGTTCAATGACCCGGGTGACCCCCAGGGCACCCAGCCCGAAACCCGGTCCCTCTCCAAGGTATTCACCAGACTTTACGCGGGCAATTCTTTCTTTTACCCCGAAATTTTTGGCGAAGTAACACGCGAGGAGATTTGTTTCATCGCTGGGAGTAACCGCGATCATCATTTCCGACTTCTCAATACCGGCTTCCTGGAGCACCCCGGGACTCGACCCCTGACCGCAGACACTGAACACGTCCAGTTTGGCGCTGATTTGCTCGCACAGGTCGGGCGCGTTATCCACAACCGATATCTGTATTCCACGGCGGGAAAGATGTTCCGCGAGGCTATAGCCGACAGTGCCGGCACCAACAACGACAATATTCAAACTAAAACCCTTTTAATTGCCGTCCAATAAGCGGCATGAACACGGCCACCTGGAACAAGCGGGTGAAATTTCGGCAGAGAAAACGGGATAGATCGACAGGAAAATATACATGACTGGGGAATGTGTGCCAAGTCGGGAAACGGGCTGGAACATGTTTGGAGGAGTGCGGGGTTAAATCACGGTTGTGAAAGAGTACCTGTCCAAAGGCAAATTGTGCAACAGCTTACGTCCCGGACGGCGGGATCGTGAATTGTTTGCGAATCCCGGGTTTAAAATAGAAAAGCCGGCATTGCGCCGGCTTTCCCGATCAGGCTTTCGCCTGATACCCCA
>CAYFVL010000240.1:0-9185 GCA_964346405.1 uncultured Fibrobacterota bacterium | reverse complement strand
CTCGCACAACATCTTACGCATAATGCTCGCTCTCGACTGCGAAACTTGGGCTAGCGCGTTTTGGCAACTATAAGTTTGCCGAAAGCTCTACCGTTTTTCTCAGTTGATATTTTGAAGTAATACACTCCCGGGGCCGCCGGATTTCCACCGGGAAGCATCCCGTCCCAGTTGTCTTCGGCGCGAACCGTACTCCTGCCCGAGCCGACTCCGGCTTTTCGGAACTGATTTGATATAACGCGCACAACATGATCCATATTCCAGTCATACACATCTATGGTAACATGGTCGTTCTTGCCCAGATTGTAGGCGAAAACCGCCTGGCTGTTCCGGGGGTTTTCGTTGATGATGCTTGGTACCGCGTATACTTCCTCCAGCCCTGATTGTATCGGCTTTTCGCGCCGGATGTACTCAAAATCGGGCAGTGAATCCGCTGCAAATTCTTCGGAAGCCGAGAGAATCAGCCCTTCGCTGGTAGCGATCCACAAGGCGGTGGTATCGCCGTAAGTGGTGTAGACAATGTCGGTGATAAAGGGATCGAGCATATCCAGATCCAACCGGAGCGTTCCGAAATCTCTGTTGTCCTTGAATGGTATGCTCCGTGCCCCCGTGGTATCGTTCGGACTCAAATCGGCATACAGGTTGAGTCTGTTGTCATGCACAATATAGACGGTTGAATCCCGAGTGAACGCCATAGCCGTCGGAGTCTGTTTTACGAATAAACGGCTGGACCAAATCCCTTCGTTCGATTTTGCATATTTGTACAGTGACGTATCGCCATCGGTTTGCGCAGTCACGAAAAATACAGTTGAATCCTGCATCTTGACATCAATGTATTCGGCCTTCGATGCAGTATCGGTGGTATCGGTAAGAAGAGTCCAGAGGGTATCGCGTTGATCGAATTCCCACAGGGCGCGTTCACATGCAACTATGAGTCGAGGTCCGGAAATATCGCCGTCGACGGAAACCACTCGGAATCGCGCGTCCTTAAATCCGGTAAGGTCTTCGTTGATAGCGGAAAAGTTGTACGACACAGTATCCCGACCGGGAAAGAATATGATGTTTTCCCGGGCGTGTGCGACCAAGCCGCCGTCTCCGCAAGCCAGCCAGAAGCGGCCTTCCCCGGTATACGCAATATCTTTTGCGATAAAGGAAGGACGTTTTTCAGGAACTTCCTCCCTGAACTGTTCTGTTTTGTATCCAAGAACAAACGGTCTGACACCATCGGGACCGATTCTCATGAGAGTGTTTTTCAAGTTGTCTTCGATAGTATAGAGCGAGATAAGGGCTTCACCGTCCCCGCGTTGAAACGCTTGAATAGCCGAGTCACGGACTGCACCGATATAGTACCCATCCCACGAGAAATCATCGTTTACTGCTCGATACGCATCATTCGTGAAATTCACGCCCAAGGCAGTTCCCGTCCACAGAGTATCGCCGCCTCCTTGAAGATACCAGATTTCGTTGCTGGTAATCTCTCCGGTTTTCTCGGCATCCTGGGCCACGGACGGTGAAACGAACGCCGCGAGCACTGTCATACCCAACGCAAGAATCGCGAGTATGTCGCGGTTGGGGTGTCCGGGTAACCGCAAATTGATTTTTTTAGTCTCTCGTGTCAAGAACACGCGCATCCTCGGGTATTTGAAAAGTGAATCGGTCGTCGGGTATATCGACGTTCAGTTTCGTTTTGTTGAAACGGTATCGAGTACGGTTTCCACTCTTATCAATAATTTCGATCTGTTTCAGAGTTCCGCGCTGCTTATCGATATCAACACTGATCGACTTTGTACGTGCGTTCGCCTGATCATCTTCCGGTTTCCATGATAATCGGGCGTTTTTCTCATTCTGACTTTCGACTGCATAGGTGAAATCGTCAAGATAGGTGGAAATTACTTGTGATGGATGCATCGAGAGGTCCACATCCAAAAGATTCTTTATTATCACCTGAGACGAATTCTTGCTGTATTGCCAATAGGTGACACCGTCACATACATAGGTGACATTCCCGACTTCGAGACGAAATTTGTCACAAGGCATCAGAAAGAGAGTCCCTTGATTTTCTTCGGTTTTCTCTCTGATGGCCCAGAAAATCTCCATGTCGAAATCAACATTGAGGCCCTTGTTGGCGGAGTAGTTTGACTTGATCCGGGAGATCAACTGATCCGCTTCGGAGTTGGCGTGCACAACCGCAGAAAGGGTCAGAACGACGGCCACTGCCGATGCCAATCGTATGAAAGGTTTTTTTGTGATCATAAGTCAGACCTGTTATCGTCCCATCCTGTGCTGTTGGGAAAACTTTGAAAACGGCTTGAAGGTCGAATGGAAATGGTTATAGTCGAGCGAGGTGCTCTTCGAGTTCGTCGGGTTTAAGAAGGACATCCCGCATTTTAGATCCTTCCTGCGGACCTACGATACCTGCATCGTGAAGCTCATCCATCAGGCGCCCCGCTCGAGCATACCCCAGTTTCAGACGACGCTGAAGAAGAGATGTGGATCCCTGTCCGATAGTAACTATCAGACGCGCCGCTTCTTCGAAACGATCATCACGATCTCCATCGTCTCCAAATGAGCCGCCGCCATCGATTGTCTCGGATTCCGAAGTATCTCCGGTAGCTTCACCGAAGCTCTCAATTCGATCGACCTCAACATTCTGATTACGAATTGAGTCAACGATTGTTTCCATGTCTTGCTCTGAAATGAACGCCCCGTGGAACCGCTCTATGTCGGGGGCGCCGTTTCGGAGAAAGAGCATGTCACCACGGCCGAGTAGTTTTTCCGCACCGACATGGCCCAGAATAGTGCGCGAATCCGTTGACTGAATTGTGCGGAATGCAATTCTTGAAGTCAGATTTGCTTTGATCGGACCGGTTATTATATCCACCGAAGGACGCTGTGTGGCCACAATGAGGTGAATGCCAACCGCCCGGGCAAGCTGCGCAATACGCTGTATGAGACCTTCCACATCCTTTGAAGCCGTCATCATGAGGTCGGCCAACTCATCGACGAGAATTACAATGAAAGGGAGAGGCGCATAGTCGATATCCGGAATAATCCCCTCGGGAATTGTTTTTCCCTCCGCTTTCTCATTGAAGGAGTCAATGTTGCGCGCATGCACCTTAGCCAAAAGGCGATACCGGCGCATCATTTCCTGGACTCCCCACTGCAGAGCCCGAACCGCCTCTTTGGATTCCGTAACCACCGGCGACATCAGGTGCGGAATACCTTCATAATAAGATAGTTCGACTTTTTTGGGATCAATCATTATGAGTCGAAGCTCTTCGGGAGTCTTTGTCATCAAAAGGCTGCATATTAGCGAATTGATACAAACACTCTTCCCGGCCCCGGTCTGACCCGCGATCAGCAGATGAGGCATTTTCCGAATATCGGTGAAAAAGGGAGTCCCCGAAACGTTCCGTCCGACCACTACCGGTAGCTTTGATTTCGTTTTCTGGTAGGCTTCGCTCACCAGAACGTGCTTGAAATGGACCACCTGCATTTCCCGGTTGGGAAGCTCGATGCCAACCGCGGCTTTTCCCGGTATGGGGGCCTCAATACGGATTTTCTTGCCTCCCACAGCAAGCGACAGGTCGTCGGTGAGATTGACCACCTTGCTGATTTTTACTCCCGGGGCGAGTTCAATTTCATAGCGGGTTACAATCGGGCCGGGGCAGACATTGACCACTTTGCCTTCCACACCGAAATTCATTAACGTCTTTTCCAGTGTGCGAGAGTTCTGCTCCAACTCATCGCGATCAATTTGATTGGAAATCTGGATGGGATCTGGAATTATGTCGGGCGAAGGGATTTCATAGGGTTTCGATTTTTTCTTCGGCTTTTCCTGCTCCCGCTGCTCGGATGGGATTTTTTCCAGGATTTCCTCTTCTTCACCATCTCCGTCCAGAAGCGACGGATCTACCAGGCCTCCTTCAGCGATATCTCCCTCGTCGTCCGAATCTTCTATTTCTTCCTCAACCACTACCGCTTCATCGGTACTGATCTTGATAGGTTCGTTCTGTCGAGCCCGGAACGCCGCCAACTCGGTATCGACCGGTTTTGTAGACGAACCCTCTGGAGAGAAGGCGTTGTCGGAGGGAGCCTTTTTGCTCTCAATTCTCTCTTTCTTTTCTTTCTTTTTGTCTTTTCCCGTTTGATTTCCCTTTGTAACCGCGGAATCGCGGGACTCTTTCGGTGGAGCCGTCGCGTTCGAACCGGAGGCCGTCTGAGTGGCCGGTTTGGGACTGGGAGTAAAGAGCCGTTGCATAGTCAGCCGGGAGCTGTCGAGAACCGCTCCGGCTTTACGCCGTGTCCACTCGTACGCCGTGAAAAAAAGATCGCGGAGGTTTATGTTGAACCAGATTGCCAGCGTGATAAGTATAGCTAGACTTAGAAGAAAATACGGGCCAAAGGGATGAGGACCGAATACACGATGAAGCTGGTATACGATACCATTTCCCAGTAGGTTTGAGGATACCGCCTCCATATCGCGAATGACCGTTATGTTGTGGACAGCAAGAAGAGTACAGAACTCAATTGAGAATACAAGAATAAAAAGTGTTGGACGAAACACCAAACGAACACCACGGAATACCTGCAAGCCAACCATGATCACGGTTAAAGGTAATCCAAATGCCGCGATTGGCCCGAAAAACTTGACGAGCCCCCGAGACATGGCAGTTCCAAGCAAGGGACCCAGGACGTTTTCCGAATCGCAGATAAGATATGATATCAGGGCAATGAATACCATAAAACCGAGACCCATAAAAAGAAGGCCCCAGATTTCGGCTCCGAAATTTCGCTGCTGGACGGTACTATTATCGTTTTCTTTTTTCTTTGCCATTTGATCTACTCTAGAAAAACCGATTTTTCACAGGAGTACAGTGCAAATCGGATTGTTTTCGCTGTTTCCGAGCATTCGGGTCGGGCGGTGATTTTCGAGTATTCTTCGATGACGCGAGCGGCTTCTTCCGCTCGTTTGAAATTCGCGATCAATACATCGGCATAGGATTCTCGACGTAATTCTTCCGGACGATTCTTGTCTGCGAAAGGGTCGGTATGAGTATCCCGGTTACGTAGTAAATCGAGACGCCCGAAAGAAGATTCCACATCCTCGAGCGAATGGCGCATTTTCTTCAGCTCGATACACAGTGGGGGAGACGGAGAAACAAAACGAACGTGTTCCTCAATGACCCGCAGGGCTTCTCTGAGCCGATTGAGATTAGCGTCAATCAGTCGAAATACGTGCTCGGTTTCGAGGCCTGCCAAAGATACCCTTTTCGCATCCTGAAATGAAAGGAACAAAACATGAAAGACCGATTTACCTACCATTCGTGGGGTAGATAATGGAAAAGCGTCGAGTCGGTGACGTTAACCGATTTTGCCGACTAAAAAGTCGGCGTGCTGGAATAGCTGTAATCCGAATCTCCGGCGATCATCGCGCAGGTGTTCGGAAGAAGTGCCTTCTTCATATAAAATATACGTATTGTTCCAGCCAAGAACTTGTGAAATTGGAGCCATGACCGGTTCACTTGGGTTTCGATGTATTTTTCGGTAAGAAATGTGAAAACGACTGTCCGGGAACCACCGCGGTGCAGCGGATTTGCCGGCTTTTTGTCAGACTTAATTAACCCTGAAGTATATATAAAGGAAAAAAATGTATATCGTATCCACCGAAGCGAGTTTCTGTGCCGCTCACCGACTTCGTAACTATGAGGGGCCGTGCGAAAAACTGCATGGGCACAACTGGCTGGTACGGGCATACGTGAAATGCTCAAGACTTAATGAAATCGGTATCGGAATCGATTTCAAAGAGCTTCGTTCAGCTCTTCGAGATGTACTCGAAACTTTCGATCACGGCGATCTCAACGAAACTCTCGGCGAAATCAACCCATCATCGGAAAATATCGCGCATGTAATCTACCATAAGCTGAAAAACGAGCTGAACACCGAAGATGTCCGCATGTGGAAAGTGGAAGTATACGAAACCCCCGGTAGCTATGCGGCATATGTCGAAGACGATTGAAGTTTGCGAAATTTTTAAAAGTATACAGGGCGAATCCACTCATACAGGGAGGATTTGCGTTTTTGTTCGGCTCTCCGGCTGCAATTTACGCTGCTCCTATTGTGACACAATCTATGCCCACACGGCCGGGACCCAATGGGGTATCCTCGATGTGGTTGAGGCTGTGCAGGCACTGAATTGCCAACTGGTCGAAATCACCGGAGGTGAACCGCTTCTCCAACCCAATACACCTCGGCTATGCGAAGAACTCATCGCCCGCGGCCATACTGTTCTAGTGGAAACCAACGGCTCCCGCGATATCTCCAGTCTACCGAGTGGGTGTATTCGAATCATTGATGTGAAAACACCCGACAGCGGGGAATCCGAATCCTTTCTTCTTCGAAATATTGAGTTTTTAAGCTCGCAAGACGAAGTAAAATTCGTGATTTCCTCCCGCACCGATTTTGAGTGGGCCTGCAGGTTCGCGCAGGAGCACAAATTGGCGTCCCGATGTACAGCTCTCCTCTCACCGAATACCCAACAACTTCCCGTCGCTCAGCTTGCGGACTGGATCATCGATGCCGACATTTCGATGCGGTTGGGAATTCAGTTGCACAAGATCATTTGGGGATATGACGCAAAAGGAAAATGAAGTGATTTCGGAAGAAATTCCGATACTTCGTCTCGCCCCACGGTATCAATGCATCAAAATGTTTTAATTAGTGTCCGTCCGAAAAGTCCTGTTTTCGCTCGGATTGATGAAGCAAACCGGCGATTTCAGCCTAAAACGGGCGCTTCGACAGGCTCAGCGTCCGTTTTAGGGACTTTTCGGACAAGCACTAATTAAGAGCCGTTGGTTGCATAGCAGTGCGTTTGGATTGTTATTTGTGTGCAGGCAGCTCGTCAATCAGTTGAGAAAGGATTGCTTCCGTGGCCTGATTTCGGACCGAGTTGCGGTCGCCTGTGAAGATTTGACGCTCCACTCGTATTTTTCCGCCGACCCGCGTTCCATAGTAGACCAGACCAACCGGCTTTTCTTCGGTTCCCCCGCCCGGGCCGGCGATACCTGAAACCGCCGCGGCACATTGCACTGAGAATAGTCGGGCAACTCCGTTAAGCATGGCCTTCACGGTTTCTTCACTCACGGCACCGAATCGGTCCAGTGTGGCGGTCGGAATGCCGAGTAGGTCGTGCTTTATTTCATTGGAATACGCAATGATTCCTCCGCGGAAATACCTGGAAGATCCCGAAACAGACGTTATAGCCGCCCCAAGCAAGCCCCCCGTACACGATTCGGCGACGGCAAGAGTGTATTCGCTGTCCCTAAGTGCCCTTCCCAGCGTTTGGATCCGGCTTTCAAAGGAAAGATTTGATTCCATGATAAATCCCAAGTATGAGGAAAAGGCTAAGGTTCGCCAGCACTCCCGCCGCCACATCATCCATCGTAACACCCAGGCCGTCATCGAGTTCTTCGAATTTGTACACGGGAAAGGGCTTCACTATGTCGTAGAACCGAAACAGAAGAAGGCCCAGCAACAGCGTCCTCCAGGTCAGCGGAATCGCCATGAAGGTGATAAAGATACCCACCCCTTCATCAATAATGATCTGTTTGGCGTCAAATCGGCCGAATACTTCATTGGAGCCATTGGACACCCATGTCGCAAGGCCGGTCAGTGCCACCGCCACAAGCCAATATTGCGCGGCATTGTCCGGTCCGAAAAACGACGGGTAAAGACGGTTGACATACCAGATACCCGCGGTGGCGGCAATTGCTCCATATGTGCCCGGAGCACCGGGAATGTACCCGAGGAACAGAAATGATGCCGTTATGCGTTTCAGAAAGTTACCGAGGAAGTTGCGCATGATACCTCACGGGATTTGTTCTGTTATTCGGAATCGTCTCCATACCGTATGTCTGTTCTTTCGTTGAGCGCTTGGGCCAGAGTGACTTGATCTACGTATTCGAGATCCATTCCGGCCGGTAGCCCACGGGCCAGGCGAGTCACTCTGATGCCGCGGGAGTTCATGATTCGGCTTATGTACAAAGCAGTCGTTTCAGCTTCGGTGCCCGCCCCCAGGCCCATTATGACCTCTTCGGGCTGCTCCGTATCGACACGCCGCTCCAGCTCAGCAATTCTGAGCTTCGATGCCGTGATTCCGTTGATGGGGGAGAGCACGCCGCCAAGCACATGGTACAACCCCCTGTATCTCCCAGCACGCTCGATAGTGAATACGTCAGTCGGCTTTTCCACCACACAGATCAAACTCCTGTTTCTGGACTGTGAGGAGCAGATCGAGCATACGGAGGTTTCACTATAGTTGAAGCATGAGGAGCACCTTTTGACACGCTCTTTCACCGAACCGATACAGTCGGCCAGGTGAGTAAGGTCGCTTTGATCACGCTCGAGTAAATGCATGGTCAGGCGCCATGCGCTTTTTTTGCCGATTGTCGGCAATCTGCTTAACGCTTCCGCAAGATCTTCGAGTGCACGTACCATGCTTATAAACCCGGAATTCCCATTCCGCCGCCGTTCATACCGCCCATCAGCTCGTTCGAGGCTTCCTGGACCTGTTCCTGAGCATTCGAGAACGCCGCAAGCACCAGGTCTTCGAGCATTTCGACATCATCCGGGTCAACTACTTCTTTGTTGATCGAGACCGACTGTATCTCGCTTCCTCCATTCATAACCACCTTGACCATTCCGCCGCCGGAAGTCCCTTCAAAAGTCTTACTATTGAGTTCCTGCTGCGCCTTCATCATCTGGTTTTGCATCTTCTGAGCCTGCTTCAGCAGCTTCGTAATATTCTTTGCCATATAAACTCCTCTTTACGGGTATTGATATTTCGTTTTCCGTGGAAAGAGCCACGCAGCAGATGAAGAGCAGCGGAATAGTACATGTGCATCTTGTCTCTGCTGTAACTCCGCACCGTCAGTGATCGGCAGATCCTCCGAAAACCCTTCGTCTTCGAAACTTCTGAAACTCTCGATATTCACCTTGACCCGACTTCGACAATCGACTCACTGTCCCGCCCGGCGGGACTCAGGGTATTTCCCCGGATACCCCTGCGCCTTTTCTAAGTCAATCTCGCACAACATCTTACGCATAATGCACTTCCCCTCGGCTCCGCTCGGGACACCGCCCCTCGGCATTTCGACTATCTGTTATGTAACGCTCCGCTCACTTCGACT
>CAYFVL010000239.1:0-9250 GCA_964346405.1 uncultured Fibrobacterota bacterium | reverse complement strand
TCAATCTCGCACAACATCTTACGCATACTGCTCGTTCTCGACTGCGAAACTTGGGCTGAAGGTAACCTATGTCGCTGAGTAAAGAGGTACCTGTTCAGGAAGCCGTCGGTGCTTTGCACCTTCACACCTTATACTCCGACGGGGGAGCCGACTATCCGGAGATGATAGCCGCGGCCAAGGCGGTCGGCCTGGATTTCCTTGTGGTCACCGATCACATGACCTTAAAAGGCAAAGATCAGGGATATGAAGGTTTTTCCGACGATTTGTTGGTAATTGTGGGATATGAACACAACGACCGTGATAACAGAAACCATTATCTTATCATAGGAGTGGATCGCGTCTTATCGGATTTGAATAACGCCGAAGAATACGTGCCTGCGGTCCGCGCGGCGGGCGGCATTGGTTTTCTGGCACATCCCGCCGAACAACGAGACTACTTCCGACGGTATCCACCGTTTCCGTGGACGGAATGGCATGTCGAGTCGTATGACGGCATTGAGCTGTGGAACCAGATGTCCGAATGGGTCGAAAATCTCAAAAAATGGTACAGTTTTGTGCGAGTGTTTTACCCGCGAAGATTTCTCAAGGGACCGCCTGAAGCACTTATCAGAAAGTGGGATGAACTAAACCGCACTCGTTTTGTCGGGGGCATCGGAGGGGTTGACGCACATTCAATTCCAGTCGGTCTACCGTTCTTTCGAATTCGCATCTTCCCAACTAAAGTGGAACTCAAGGGAATTCGTACACATTTGCTCCTGGAAAGCGGCGGATTATGCCGGTCCGACACGGATGCTGCCCTGGGCCGGGTTCGTGATGCGCTTCGCGACGGGCACGGCTTTATCTCCAATTTCCGAAGAGGAGACGCTCGCGGTACACGATTTTTGCTGAGATGCGCAGACGGCAGCGTACGGGTTCCAGGATGGTATTCTGATTCCCCCGCACTTCCGGCTCGCTTGCAGGTTTGCATTCCATTGGCCGGTGACATTCGTCTAATGCGAAATGGAGAATCAGTTCAGACAATCACTTCGACTAAATCGGCGGAATTTGACGTGCAGGAGTTCGGAGTGTACCGTTTAGAGGTTCGCCGTCGGGGAAAAACCTGGATTTTCAGCAATCCGTTTCCTGTCGGCGCATATCCGCTGTGATGTGGGAGGTGGAGGGCAGAGGTGATGGGTGAGGGGGTGGTATATCCGCCAACCGCCCGACGACAACCGCTTTGTCTGCGAGTTTTGTATTCGCTGATATCTTCACCTCACGGTATAGAATAAGAGGCCAATGCGACCGGAACGCCGGTTTTTCTCTCATAGCCTGAATCGGATAGATAATGATCTCCGTTCGTTCATTTTTCGTTAAACTGCTCGATTCTTTTTTCCTGCTGCGGATACCATTGCTGGCCCCGGTATGGACCATTCTGCTGCTAGGGTGGGTGACCTCGAGCAATATGGATGTATTCCATCATCGGCTGCATGAGCCCGGCACACTCCTTTTTCATGACTCGACCGTTTGGGGCGCGCTGGCAGCGTTTTCCTTTATAGTGGCTTCGATCTATGTCATGAACCAGATCGTAGACATAGAAAACGACAGAATCAATCACAAGTTGTTTCTGCTTCCTCAGGGGATTATTTCCATCCCCGCGGCCTGGACGCTCGCACTTCTTTGTGCCGGTTTCGGATTCGCTTTGTGCTATATCTGGTTTGATCGAGTCATGATATCGCTTTTTGCGTTTAGCTTTCTGCTGGGCATCCTGTACAACTTGCCACCTTTTTCGTTGAAGAATGGAGCTTGGGGAGGAACACTGGCTAATTTCCTCGGTCATGGTGTATTGACCTTTCTGGTGGGATGGTACGCGGCGAATATCAATACCGCATCGATTGGTGATCTTCTGTCCACCGGACTATGTGCGTCGCTTTCATCCGGATTTGCGAATGCGGCTGTTTATATTACCACCACAATTGCCGATGCGCCGGGAGATCGACTGACGGGAAAACGGACGTTCTGCGTCCGGTATGGGCCGAAAGCTTCGGCGATTGCGGCAATGATAGGATGCCTGCTCGCGCTTGTGTTCTCGTTTGCGCTCGAATTCAATTGGTGGGTGATGGCGTTTCCGTCAGTTCTGAGTCTGGTGCTGTTCATAAACCTGGCAGTATCGGTTAATAAAAGAAATGCTTTCAAGGCATTCAAATGGCCCGTATTCCTGTTGACTGCTTCGGTCTTTCTTTTTGTTCCCGCATATGGCATCCTTATAGGAGCCACTTTTTTCGGAAGTCGTATATATTATGGTAAAAGGTTTCAGATGGAATACCCGACTTTTAAAGCCGAATAATTGACATGCCAATGGGTTTGATTGATCTCGTTTTCGCCTCACGACCGGTTTTGTGGATTCCTGTCTGGGCCTTTTGTGCATTGGGGTACAGTCGGGCCTCCGGCAGCTCCATAGGATCCTTGCGCGGCGATTTTGCATCCATGGGCCTGATTTTATGCTTCTCCTGTGCGGTGGGGGCTGTGTATGTGCTGAACCAGATTGCCGATCGACGGGTTGACCGGGAAAACGGTGGATGTCCGGTTCTGCTTGCCGGTGACATTTCCAATCGGCGCGGTGTGTGGTTTTCACTCGTACTTACGGCTATAGCAACTGTTATCCCATTTGTTTTCGGTACTCCGGCTGTCTCTGTGCTGTCTTTGGCAGCGGTCTGCCTAGGCATCCTTTATAGTTTTAAGCCGTTCTACCTTAGTGGGCGACCCGTGGGTGATTTTGTAACGAACGCGACAGGATATGGTATTATTGCATTTGGGGTCGGATGGATACTGGCCGGCGGAACTGTTTCGGCTCTGGTGTTTTTTCGCGCCGCCGCTCCGTATTTCTTTCTCATGTGCGGGGGATCTATAGGATCGACACTTCCAGATGTCCCGGGGGATCGGGCGGGGAACAAGAGGACAACCGCGGTTGCTTTCGGACTCCGTCCCGCAGCCGGTCTCGCGCTGGGCTGTCTTCTGGTCGGGGCCGTACTTGGCACGGTAAACAATGATTTCGTAGCTCAATTGAGCGGATACGCAGGCGCGTCGATCTCCCTTGCTTATTTTCTGTGGCCCATCGGGCTTCTCATGGAAAGCACCTACAAAGTAGGAGGAGCAATTTTGGTCTTTTGCGCTCTTCCGGTGCTGCCTGTTTTCGTTCCGATATCCGCTGGGGTTGTCCTTGCGACATGGGTGTATTTCAGATTTCGTCACGGCGTACAATACCCTTCACTGCGTCCAGCATCAGTAAAATAAGGGCGGATAGGCACTATGATAAGGATTTCGACGGCTTTTTTCGGGATTTTGCTGGTTTTCGGAGGAATCAGGGCTGAAAACGTTTTTGAGCTCTCGAAAGAACAGAAAACCCAGGTCGATTCGGCCGTCGATGATATGATCAATTGTCGGTTCGATCAGGCATTTGCCGGGGCCGACAGCTTTGAGACCGGCGCCCCCTCCGATCCTCTCGGGTCGCTACTTCGTCTGATGACTCATGGGCTCCGTGATCTGGACTGCAATCGTACTCTCGATGCGCGGGGGTTACTGGATTCGTACTCGGAAACGATACGTCGGATACAAAGTCATGAAAGACTGCACGGACAATCTTCGTACACCACAATGCTCGCCGGATTTGCGAATGCAGCACACGCCGCATTTCACCTCAACGAAAGCCACTATTTTTCCGCTATGGGGACTGGTGTCGATGCCCTGAAGCAGCTTCATTCGGCAAAAGAGATGGATGAGCGCAATGCCGACGTGGATTTTTTCATCGGACTCTATGACTACGGCAAAACCGAGTTGCGCCGACGGTTATGGATGGTGCTTTTCTGGTATCCGGGCGACAAAGCCGAAGGCATACGGAAACTGGAGAATTGCGCAGAAAAGGGTCTTCTTGCCGCATCAGCCGCCAAAATGGCCCTGGCCGATATCTATGCGAAAGAGAATCGCCATGCCGAGGCATTCGCTCTTATTGAGGAACTGAAAACTGAATACCCGGAGAGTAGATTTATTTTATGGAGCGAAGCCAAATACTGGGAGTCACTCAACAACCATGCAAAAGCGGCAAACACTTATAGTCGCCTGGCTGAGGCTTACCGGTCCGTGGAAGAATGCAAATGCAATTATCTCGAGGTACGTGCGAAAGAGGTTGAGCACCTCACAAAGGCGGGACAACATGAGGCGGCAGAACGTGTCGCGGGAAGAGTGGTCGCAAAACATTGTGGAGATGATGAATCCAGAGATTCGCCCTGCCGCCGTCTGGAAAAACATAAGGGACGAGAATATGCTAAGAGTGGACCATAGCGTCTGTGATTCCTGCGCCACCTGCGTAGGGGTCTGTCCGGGCAACGCATTGGAGATGTCCGAGTCGGAATCACTGCAGATTAATCATTCATCATGCATACATTGTGGATTATGTGTCAGAATCTGTCCCTTTGCCGCACTTATCCTATCTCCCGTGAAGGTAAATGAATCGCGAGACTGAAAATTGGGATTTTTCGGCTCTCCCTGAACAATTTCCCATGAACCGGGAAGCCAATTCGATGGAAAGACTTTATAATGAATGAAGTGTATGATGTTGTTGTGGTGGGGGCCGGTCCTGCCGGTGCTACAACGGCTCGTTTTGCGGCTCAGGCGGGCCGACGTGTCTGTCTGATTGAGCGGAAGAAGCAGGTTGGCTCACCGGTTCGCTGCGGCGAAGCGGTTGGCGTAAAGGGAGTGAGTCGAACGGTTGGAATAGATCCCAAATGGATTCGGGCCCACATTAAACGCGGGTACATGGTTTCCCCTTCCGGGATCAAGGTGGCTGTCGGCAAAGTGGATGAAGGATGCGTGGTGGACCGCACGGTTATGGATGCCGATCTGGTTCGCTATGCACGGGAGGCCGGGGCGGACTATCTTCCCGGAGCGGCGGTGCGGTCGGTGGTACGTACCGGCTCCGAGTACTTATGCCATGCACCGGGTAAGACGATTTCCGGCCGAACCATTGCGCTGGCGGACGGAGTCGAGTCGAAAGCCGCCCGTGGGTTGGGATGGAACACGGAATTGAAGTCCGAGGATCTGTATACCTGTGCTTTCGGCAGGATCTCCGATTCGCGAGTTGAGCCGGAATCTGTTGCGCTGTATTACGGGCGAAACTATGCTCCGGGAGGATATGCCTGGATTTTTGATCGAGGGGATAACACGGCAAATGTCGGGTTGGGGGTTGTGGGATCTAAAAGTCGTCCGGGACTTCCGTTGCAGCTCCTCAAGGCTTTCACGCAACATCATTTCCCCGGTGCCGAACTTCGGGATGTTCACTGCGGTGGGGTGCCGGCTGCAAAATGGATGAATCCGCTGGTAAAGGAAGGCGCCGTGCTTGTTGGGGATGCGGCTCGACAGGTGAATTGTATTTCCGGCGGCGGGATCGGGTTTGCTTTGTACGCAGGGCGTTTGGCGGGTCAGGTTCTGGGTGACGCAACCGCCGGTGAGACGGTGGACTATTCCAGAATTCAGCATTATCAAAAGAAATGGGCGAAGGATATGGGGAAGACGCAGGCCGGTACCTACGGATTAAAGAAACTTGCGGCTACGTTTGAGGATTCGGCGTTGGATTCGATCGCCTCACGTCTTGAGAACAAGAGTCGGGTCAGTTTTCTTCGTGTTTTCCTCGCCGCCTATGCTCGGCATCCTATGCAGCTTCTGAAAGGGATTCGGGCATTCATATGATCGGGGGCAGTGCATGGCTATAATCTCAAGACTCCATGATATCGAAGAGCTTCCGACTCTGCCCGAGGTTCTTCTGAAGGTACAGAGCCTGACCGATTCGGATGATGCCGATGCTTCAGTTCTCTCCACGATTATTGAAGAGGATCCTTCGTTGTCCGCAAAGATCCTCAGAATAGCCAACTCAACTATTTATCGTCGCTCGGATAAACGAATCTCTTCGGTGGCCCGTGCGGTCACACGACTTGGTTTCAACGAGGTGCGCGATATCGCCGTTTCGACCAGCTTGATACGTCACTTCTCCAGTCGCTCAACGCTTGTCGGACATAAAGAATTCTGGCGCCATTCAATTACCGCCGGCTATCTTGCCGAGAAAATCGCGGAGAGTGCCGTCGGTAGTCCGGACATGAAGTCTATGTTCCTTGCCGGTTTGCTGCACGATGTAGGTATCCTCATTTTCGATCAGTTTTTTCACGACAAGATGGAGCAGATTCGCAACAAGGCGGTACTTTCTGAATTGTCGTATCTTACGGCCGAAGTGGACATCCTTGGGACAGAGAATCATGCGGCGGTCGGAGGAGCCTTGCTCGAGATCTGGGGACTCGATCCATCGGTATTCGCGGCCGTGCGGTATCACCACGAGCCTTGGAAATGTCCAATGAACACCAGATCGGCAGCTTCCGTTGTAGCGGTTACCGAATACCTTCTCTGCAGCGGAAAGATCGGATCGCTTGAGGGGGCTATGAATCTTCCTCCCCGAGAAATCTGGGATCTTGTGGGAATGGGCCCTGCCGAAGCCGAAAAGTTGTCTGAGCACGGTGAAATGGTCGGAGATCGTGCCGATGCTGTGCTGGCTTCGGATGCTTACGGAACCGATCGCCCACTGCCTCGGATTTAGTCAGGAGTCGTAACGGAATAAAGTCTCCAGAAATCGCGAAGATATCAGGGCGGCTTTCGAGGCGCTTGTGCAGGGGCATAGTAAGGACTATGGCCCTGCACAAGTTTCGCAATCAACTCACGGCATTCTGCGTAAGCTGTTGCACGATCTTAACTGCGAAACTTGGGCTAAACAAGCAACGAAGAAAGCTGATTTGAGATCAAGGGAGAATGGAGAGGTTATTTCGTTACGACTCCCTAGTCCAGGTTTCGCAACCGAGTCACGGTGTTTGCATACTGCCCTCGTTCTCGACTGCGAGACTTGGGTCAACCCTTGATGTATTGTCGTGACGGCAGATTTCGCCTGGGGTAATCCCCAACAGGTACTCGCTCAATGTATTTTATCGGGTTTGTCTACCTCGCCTTTTCAGGCGTTGAATCCGGCCGGTGCAAAAAGCAGTAAATACAAACAATTCAATAAATCCGAAAGGGGTTGGAATGAGCGAAAAACGGATCGACAAAGCTGCCGACAATATCCGCATGCTTGCCGCTGCCATGGTTGAGAAGGCGAAGTCCGGTCATCCTGGTGGGGCTATGGGCGGAGCCGATTTTGTGAATGTTCTCTATTCGGAGTTCCTGCGATATGACCCTGAAAACCCTGCATGGTTTTTTCGTGACAGGTTTTTCCTGGACCCCGGTCATATGTCGCCCATGCTATACGGTGTCCTGACGCTCTGTGGGATGTATTCGCTTGAAGATATCCAGCAGTTTCGCCAATGGGACAGCCCCACTCCCGGCCATCCCGAATTGAATCCCGCACGAGGCGTCGAAAACACGTCCGGACCGTTGGGCCAGGGGCATTGCATGGCTTTGGGAACCGCTATTGTCGAGCGGTTTCTTGTCGAGCGCTTTGGGGAATGGATGGCGCACAAAACCTATGCGTTTATCTCCGATGGTGGAGTTCAGGAAGAGATTTCTCAGGGAGTTGGTCGCCTTGCCGGCCACCTGGGGCTTTCGAATTTTATCATGTTTTATGATTCAAACGGTATTCAGCTTTCCCACAAGACCGACGAGGTTACACACGAGGATACGGCAAAGAAATACGAAGCCTGGGGATGGCGCGTTGAAACGATTAACGGTAACGATGCCGGCGAAATCCGTGACGCTCTGAAGGGTGCGAATGAGGAAACAGAAAAACCGACGCTGATTATCGGGAAAACAATCATGGGGCGTGGTTGTCTTACCGAAGCCGCCGAGAGCTTTGAGGGACAGAGCAAGACTCACGGTATGCCGTTGTCGAAAGCCGGCGCGTGTATCAAAGCAACTATAAAGAATCTTGGTGGTGATCCCGAGAATCCGTTTCAGATTTTTGATGAATCTAAAGATCTGTATGCCCAGGCCCGTGAGGAGAAGATCAAGGCGGTGAAGGCATTCAAGGACAAACAGGCAGCGTGGGAAAAAGAGAATCCTGAGCTTGCCGGAAAACTGAAGAGATTCATTTCCGGTGATCTTCCCGAGATCGATTTCTCGGCGATCGAACAAAAAGCCGACAGCCCGACCCGATCGGCATCCGGTGCGGTTCTGGGTGTTCTTGCCGAGAAGGTCGAGAATATGATCGTATGTTCGGCCGACCTCTCGGATAGTGACAATACGAACAGCTTCCTGAAGAAGACCACAGCCTTCACCAAAGGAGATTATTCCGGCAAGTTCCTCCAGGCCGGGGTATCCGAATTGACGATGGCGGGTGTCGCGAACGGAATGACGCTTCACGGTGGTGTATTCGCGGCCTGTGGTACCTTTTTCGTGTTCTCTGATTACATGAAGCCCGCGGTACGACTGTCGGCTCTTATGGGACTTCCCGTCAAGTTCATCTGGACGCATGATGCGTTCCGGGTAGGTGAAGACGGCCCTACTCATCAGCCGGTCGAGCAGGAAGCTCAGATCAGGTTGCTCGAGAAAATGAACAATCTCGAAGGTAAGCGCAGCACGCTGGTTCTTCGTCCCGCCGATGCCGTTGAGACATCGGTTGCCTGGAAGCTGGCGCTGGAGCATATCGACGGTCCGACCGCGCTGATATTCTCTCGCCAGCCGATTCCCAGTGTGCCCGCGGGCTCCGGAAAGACTCGTTACGAGGAAGCCTTGGATGCCGCTCGAGGCGCGTATATAGTCAAGAACTGTGAAGGCAAACCGGACATTATTCTGTTGGCCAACGGTTCCGAAGTATCTACCCTTATCGAAGCGACACCCACAATTGAATCGGAGATGAACCTTCGGGTTCGCGTCGTCTCGGCTATTTCCGAGGGATTGTTTCAGGAACAGTCGGAAACCTACCGTGAAGAGGTCCTTCCGTTTGGGATACCGGTGTTTGGCCTGACCGCGGGACTTCCCGTGACTCTGCAGGGGCTAGTTGGTCCGCTGGGTAAGGTTGTGGGTATGGATCGCTTCGGCGCATCGGCTCCGTACAATGTGCTCGATGAGAAATTCGGGTATACTCCGCAGGCCGTCGTGCCCAAAGTGGAGGCATACCTCGGCGAGTATCGTAAGACGCTTGCCAAAATGTGCGAGATCGCGAAGTAGTCCGGTTAGCATAATACCCTAACCCAAGTTTCGCAGTCGAGAACCGCCGTACCGAGCGGAGCGATGTATTGCGCTGCACTGC
>CAYFVL010000238.1:0-9290 GCA_964346405.1 uncultured Fibrobacterota bacterium | reverse complement strand
TCGCACAACATCTTACGCATACTGCTCGTTCTCGACTGCGAAACTTGGGTTAACCGGAGCCGCAACGGGATTCGCCAAAGGCGGCAAATCTCTCTGGAGGATGATACTCCGCGATCAGCCGAAAACGGAATAGATCCGTTTCGGATTCTTCGTCCCGCAGGGTGGGATTTTGCGAATTCCCTATTCCTCCCTGCCACGTTCCCACACCGAGGGGTTCACTTTGACCGTGTTTCCTTCCCAGCTCAGAGATTTCTCTTCCCGCAGCCTCTGAAGCAGACGCGAGAGCGTCTCGGGTGTGGCGCCGATAGAAAGCGCCAAATCCTTTTTTGACATGCCCACGTTCGCGGTAGTGAAACGACCATACTGTTCTTCAAGAAACAGAAACAAGCGATCCTCGACGTCGTGGGACGTAAGATATTGTATCTGAGAGGTCAGATACCGCATTTTCCCCATGAGAGCGGCTATGAAATCGTTACGAAAAGATTCGTTAGTCAGAAGACAAGTGAATTGTCGCTTCGGCAAAATGTATACCGTGCTCGTTTTAAGAGCCGTAGCAGTGACCGGATAGGTATTGCGCTCAAAAAGCACGACTTCGCCGAACATCTCACCCGGTTTCACCACCTTTATGACCACATCACGGTCCGGTCCGGCCTTTGTCAGGCGAATACTGCCTGCCACAAGCACATAGATGGCCTCACCTCTGTCGCCTTGCCAAAACAGTGTCTGTTTCTTCTCAACTGTTTTCGGCAGGCATATTTCGGCCAAAGCACGACGGCTTTCAGTCTTTATCCCACCGAACAGATTTGTTCGCTCCAGAATGTCTTCTTTGCTAATCTGCATTGATTACCCTTTTTTCCGCCAATCTTGATCCGCATCAAGAAAAAAATGCTTCGCTCCACGTATCTTTGTTAGTGCATAAAAATAGTTAACAAACACTTGGTCGGCTGGGAGAAAGATTCTTTGGAAAAGGTGAAAGTCTTGATTCGGATCAACATCATGCACTCGCCGAATTCGTATCTTTGTTAGTGCACAGAGATAGTAAACATTGCGGAGCGGAGGAGAACGATGGAGAGAAGCATCATAAAGATAGACGATGAAAAATGCACCGGATGCGGTTTGTGTATTCCGAACTGTCCCGAGGGCGCTATACAGATAATCGACGGTAAGGCTCGACTGGTCAGTGATCTTATGTGTGACGGACTCGGCGCATGCCTCGGTCACTGTCCGGAAGGAGCAATCGAGGTCGAGCGGCGTGAAGCAGTGCCATACGACGAGCGCAAGGTCATGGCAAACGTCGTGACTCATGGTGAGAACACAATCCGTGCTCACCTAAAGCATCTTCGCGATCACAATGAGTATTACGAGGAAGCAGTGGGATACCTGAAGGATAACGACATACCCATTCCCGACCATGAGGAGAAAGATATGACTGGAGCAGCAATTTCCGGAGGATGCCCCGGGTCAAAAACGATGTCATTTAACAAGCCGACGCAGGCCCACGCAGAGACCACGTCGTCGCAACCCTCCCAGCTCGGGCACTGGCCTGTCCAGATGCATTTGATATCACCGAATGCACCTCACTACCGAGGATCGGACCTGCTGCTTGCCGCGGACTGCACCGCCTTTGCGGCCGGGAACTTTCATTCTGAGTATCTCAAAGGGAAGACACTGGCTATCGCCTGTCCAAAACTCGATGAAGGGCGGGAGATCTACATTGAAAAAATACGGTTACTTATCGATGAAGCGAAGATCAACACCCTGACGGTGATGATAATGCAGGTGCCCTGCTGCGGCGGACTACTTCAGATCGCCAAAACAGCAGCCGAGCAGGCACAAAGAAAAGTACCGGTAAAGGCAATGGTTCTCGACATGCAGGGACGGGTTCTGAGCGAAGAGTGGGTATAACCCGCATACCGGTATGACCGGAAGATCAAAAGTCAAGGGGCAAAAATGACCAGAAGAAAAGGGGATCTGATGATTAATCAAGAAAACGTGGTGGAACCATTCTCCTTTTCGCCCGTAAACTAATTGAAGCCGATGTCTTTATACGTAAAGCGGTACAGGGACCGCGACCAATTATTGAATGGCATAAAATGTACTATATAACGATGTCCACCAAAACCATGACCTAAGCAACCGATCAAAACAGATGCTTGGGAAAAAAAGAAAAGGGGTCTTCATGGAAATGCTCTGCCGTCAATGTGAACAAGCAGCAAAAGGTGTAGCCTGTGAAACAGTCGGGGTCTGTGGGAAAAAGCCCGACGTCGCTCAGATGCAGGATCTGATTGTATACCAAACCAAAGGGATCGGATTTCTGGCGCACGCACTGCGCGAAAAGGGTCACAAAGACAATGATGCCGACATTTTCGTACTCGAGTCGTTATTCTCCACCGTCACGAATGTCGATTTCGATCCAGCACGTCTGGGTGATATCCTTCGCCGTGGAGAAGAAGTCAGGGATTCGCTCCGAAAAAAATATGATGAAATCGCTGGATCGGAGGATCTTCCCGAAAGCGCGACATTTACATTGTCCAAGGACGATGCCGGACTTCCCTCCCAGGGAGCACAGGTCGGACTGACTTCATTGAACCCTAATGAAGACATACGGTCTTTACAGGAACTTCTTACTTATGGGCTCAAAGGCATGGCAGCCTATGCGGATCATGCCCAGATTCTGGGGAAAACCGACGACACTATTTTCGCGTTTTTTCACGAGGCACTTGCGGCTCTCAACAAAGAGAACCCATCGGTCGATGAACTGGTCGGGTTGAACATGAAATGCGGAGAAGTGAATATCCGCACAATGGAGATTCTCGATGAAGCCCACACGGATCGATTCGGACATCCCGAGCCGACCGAAGTGTCGGTGGGACTTCGGAAAGGTCCGGCAATCGTTATCAGCGGACACGACCTTCTCGACCTTGAAGAGCTGCTGAAGCAGACGGAAGGTACTGGAGTGAAGGTGTATACGCATGGCGAAATGCTGCCGGCGCACGGATATCCTGGATTGAAAAAGTACCCTCATCTCGCCGGACATTTCGGTACGGCCTGGCAGAACCAGCAGAAAGAGTTCGACGGCGCCCCAGCGGCATTCCTTTTTACTACAAACTGCATCCAGAAACCGCGCGAGAGCTACAAAGATCAGGTTTTCACCGCCGGACTTGTTGCCTGGCCGGATGTAAGTCATGTGGAAAACCGTGATTTTTCGGCGGTGACAGCAAAAGCAAAAGAACTCGGAGGAACTTCTGAGGATCAGATTTCGGGTAAGCTCACGACCGGGTTTGCACGAAATGCGGTTATGAATGTCGCAAATACCGTTGTGGACGCGGTCAAGGCTGGCGCCATAAAGCATTTCTTCCTTGTGGGAGGTTGCGACGGTGCAAAACCGGGTCGAAACTATTACACCGATTTTGTCCAGAATACCCCCAAGGACACCGTGGTGCTTACTCTTGCGTGTGGAAAGTTCCGCTTCAACAATCTGGAACTCGGCGCTATCGGTGGAATTCCGCGTTTGCTCGATGTCGGCCAGTGTAACGACGCCTACTCCGCGGTGAAAATTGCTCAAGCGCTTGCCCAGGCATTTGGTTGTGGTGTAAATGATCTGCCACTATCGATTGTGCTGTCCTGGTATGAGCAGAAAGCGGTTGTCATCCTGCTTTCTCTTCTTTTTCTGGGTATCAAGGGAATTCGAATCGGGCCATCACTGCCTGCATTTGTAAGCCCGAACATTCTGAACTTTCTTGTCGAGAGATTCGACATCGAGCCGATCAGTACCCCCGAAGCTGATCTCAACGCAATTCTTCAGAAAGCGTGAGTACGGTAGCACATTGAGAAAGGCGTATCTTCCCTCGGAGGATACGCCTTTTTGGCCCAGGTTTCGCGGTCGAGGACCGAGTCGAAAAGACAAACGGCATCTTTATGCGGAATGCTGCTCAGTGATCAGTACTAAGTACTTTCTGAGAATTTTCCGATTCAGTCGTGCCTATAAGTACCCCCACGGGGATACGAACCGGCCTGGCTGCATCGATTCGCCGGCCCATTGGATTGAATACCTTTTCGAAATTCCAGATATTCCGGCGCAGAGATTTCGGACTATTCGAGGTCTGAAACCTGAAAACCGGCCGATTCATCGAGGAAACGGGAACATCCGCACCGGCACAAAAAGTTGTATCTCCGGAAAAGGTTCCAAGAAAGAAGCGGCAACCGTCCCAATAAACTGATTGATCTCCAATATAGAGCGTATCGCCACCAACCCGCACGTCCGGCTGCACAGTAGACTCGGATAGTGTAAGATAACGCATGGCCGTCCCGTTAACATCGACCTGAGTTCCCCCGGATTCGGCGCATGGTCCCACGGTCACGATGAGAGCATCTGCTCCCGACGCCTTGCTGAAATCAACAGCGACGCCACTTCGATCCCCATCGGATCTGGGTTTTGATACGATTATACCCCGGTCGAAATCGTAACTTGTGATCCAGTTCTCCGGGTATTGGGTTGAACTGACAATACCGGAACCGTCATCGGCAAGCACCACCAGAGTCTGCTTTTCTCTCGTGTGCCGCCCCATCCATAGCTTTTCCCCATGTCCCCACACCATGATCGCCTCGCTCCCCCATTCGGCGTAAGGTTTGGACCATCCGGTTCCCACACAGACTGTAACCAGCACTTCCTGGTTTGTTGTCTGCCATCGGTTGCGAAATCCAAAGTATCCAAGAGTCGTATCTCGTCGGGCTTTGGGAACTATTCCTTCAGGATTCTGCATTTCGATGCCTATGGGCCAATTAACGAACGAAAGAACGGACAGATGAGGATACGTTTTGCAGTCGTATCGCGAAGGATCATGCTCTTTTACATAAGAATTGTAGGTCCACAAAAGAGCGGGTTTGTGCTCCGGAAGGGCAATGCCGAAGCCATGCGCAAACCAGCCTCCAAATGATATGGTGTTGCCGTGGTATCTAAGGAATTCCTGCGATCCGTATGAGCCTGGATGGCGACAGGGATAATGTGGCTTACTGTCGAAAAAATTGCTCAGTTCGTGAATCCATCTCAGATATAGCCATTGGGCATTTGGACGAGGCGAAACGAAATCCATTCCCCCGGCCACCCGGGCAGCCTGAAGGAATTGTATGAACGCTGAGTTCGAAGCCATATGGCTCGGACCTGAGTGCTCGGCAAAGTAGCCGCCGTCTCCGAACCCATCCGACAGGGCACGAATCGTGTTATTCCAGACCGAATTCAGAAGCTCGGCCACTCGCGCGGTATCGACTCCAGAGTCACGATGGATAGCAAGGAGCGCAATCCCCGATCCCCCGACGATAGCTCCGTAATGGTTGCTGGCCGGAGCATGACTCGGCCCAACAGCCATCTCTTCGAGCGTCTGGGCATTGCCGGGCGCATAATTCATGATCTCCCCCGCCACTTTCTCTCTAAACGACGGGCTCCATCCGGAGAAGGATAGATCGTAAGCCAATGCTATTGCGGCTACCGAAGGTCCCCCTCTAAGCGTTCCTCCCGGATGACGGAAACTGTACCGGCGGTCTTTGTCGTAGGCGCCGTCCAAAGCCTTCTGAACCATAGTCTGAGCCGTATCGGCATAGGCCGTTTCCCCCGTTAGTTGAAAAAGAAATCCATATCCGGCGCCGTGCCACAGCGTATAGAGGCCGGAGAGATTCTTATGTAACACCTGCAGTATCTCACGTCCTTCGGGAGTTTCCGCCCGCTCCCGGAGAGCGGGTATATCGGATTGCCGGAAATAGAGACGCGGGTGTTCGTCGGTGGTGGGTGCTTCCCATCCGGATACCGCTTTGGGCCATGGTTCCTGCGCCCATCCGACAGCATACACTAAAAACAGAAGAAAAAACGGTGTTGTGTCTTTTCGAATCAGTTGTGAAACGTATTTCATAGATCCCTTCTAACCCGGCGAAGCCGGATACCTGGTCCTGGAGGCAGGAGAACGAAGTGAGCCCGCACCGAGCAGCCTGGAAAGTTCGCTTGCTTATGAGGGCACACCCTTTGCTAATTTATATTATCAAGTGTCGATCTGTGCCTGTTTATCATGAATCGAAACCATAGCACAATATAAATGCCTACAAATACTACTCATAGCAGGAATTGGAGAAACCGAGTGACCGACCAGACACAAAAAGATAAAGAAATGCGTGGCCGCGTTCTTAATCTTGCCGAATTGGTTAGCTACCAGGATGGATCGATCGTATCACGAACGGTCGTGGACAAAAAGGCGGGGACGATTACGGTGTTCGCGTTCGATGAGGGACAAAGCCTCAGTGAACATACCGCTCCCTACGACGCGGTGGTCGAAGTGGTGGACGGTGTGGGTACTATCACTATCGAGAAAGACGAGCACTCATTGGACTCGGGACAAACGATCATTATGCCCGCCGGCGTCCCTCATGCCGTCCGGGCGGACAAGCGATTCAAGATGGTTCTTACAATGATCCGTTCGGATTGACCGCGGGCCGGAACAAAGAGTCCGGCTGAACCGATACAGGCCGGCCGGACTCATGACAAGCCGTTCGAAAAGATTTCAACCCGACTTCGACAATTTCCCGGTGCGAATGGCGTATGGCTCCTGTTCATCCTCGAATTTCAGATTAATTCGCTACTTATGGAATTCAAATAAACAGATTGAATCCGGCCTTATCCGCCTGCTGCAGGTAGTAGGCCACGCCTCCGAATTCCACTCCGTCGATAAGCTCTTCTTTTTTGATACCCATGATATCCATGGTCATCGTACAAGCAACGAATTTTACTCCGTTTGCCTGCGCCTGTTGCATCAGTTCGGTAAGAGAGTAGACCTTTTTCTTTTTCATGACATGCTGCATCATGGCCGTTCCCATTCCCCCCATGTGCATCTTGGACAAAACGGTTTTGTCCGGACCTTTAGGCATCATCATACCAAACATCTTTTCAAGCCCATTCTTCTTTGCGCCTTTGCCGTCACCTTTTCTGAGCAGATTCAGTCCCCAGAATGTGAAGAACAACGTAACTTCGCTTCCCATGGAGGCGGCGCCGTTGGCAATGATGAACGCGGCCATCATCCGATCCATATCATTTGAGAACACAACCATTGTCTTGTGATCCCGACTCGTATCCGGAACCGGACAAGTGTCGGTAGGTGCACCTTTCCTTATGACTGCCTCAAATACCCCGCCTTCATTGTGCAGAGAAACAAGTGTGTTCCGTGTTCTCGCACACCAGGCGGGGACATCATACGCAAAGCCCTGATCGGTTGCCTTGATCCGAATGGATTCACCATCCCCGGCCCCGTCGACGGCGGTTTTAAGTTGCATAATCGGTCCCGGGCACTGTAGTCCGGTGGCGTCTACCTCGATATGCGGCTTCCCGGACGGTGCTCCGGTGGGAGAAGAACAGGTCGGTTGTTCCACGGGTTTCAGATAGCTCGAATCATAGTTATGGCTCGCCAAAGCAGAGTATGTTTTATACCCTCCCGAGAGATTCTCCGCCTCAAATCCGCTCTGTTCGAGTATCCGCGTTGCAAGATATCCGCGGAGACCAACCTGGCAATACACCATCTGTCGTTTACTTTTGTCCAGTTCGCCAATGCGCTCCCGCAGCTCATCGACGGGAATATTGATCGAGCCCTCGATTGCTCCCATCTCGTTTTCTTCTCGTGTCCTTACATCCAACAGAACCGTTTCATCCTTGTTCAGATTTTCTACATCCTCGGAATAAAACACGGACATGCGGCCTTCGAGAATGTTCTGCGCGACAAACCCCGCCATATTGACCGGGTCTTTGGCGCTGCCAAACGGCGGAGCATACGCCAGCTCGAGTTCGGCAAGATCATACACGGTCAAAGAGTGACGAACTGCCGTGGCGAACACATCGATTCGCTTATCCACTCCCACTTTGCCCACGATCTGAGCACCCAGCAGTTTCCCCGTTTTGGGTTCGAGCAGGATCTTGATCGACATTGGATATGCACCGGGATAATACGTGGCATGACTTGCGGAATGCGTATACGATTTTACGAACTCGATTCCATGCTTCTTTGCGCTTTTTTCATTGATGCCGGTCACGGCTGCCGTTAAATCGAATATCTTGCACACGGCCGTTCCCTGCGTATTCTTGTAGCTCGACTCGATCCCAACTACATTGTCCGCGGCGATACGTCCCTGACGATTGGCCGGACCGGCCAGCGGGACATGGACTTTGGTGCCTGAAATAAAATCGACCACTTCAACCGCATCCCCGACCGCATAGACACCCTCCACCCCTGTCTTCATATGCTTGTCGGTCACGATTGCACCACGAGGAGTGATTTCCACTCCGGATTCTTTCAAAAATGCCGTATCGGGTCGTACGCCAATGGCCAACACAACCATGTCGGATTCGATAGTAGCTCCACTCTTCAGCACCACCCGAATGCCGGACTCACCCAGATCGTCAAATCGCCCAACCGGGTCCTGAAGGTGTAACCCAATACCGTTCATGGTAAGATGCTGATGCACCACGGACGCCAGTTCCGGATCTATCGGCGGAAAGACCTGATCCAGAAGCTCAACAATCGAGACTTCAAGACCACGATGCCTAAGGTTTTCAGCCATTTCCAGGCCGATAAATCCTCCCCCGACTACTACGACCCGCGACGCGTTCTTTTTGCCCACGTGATCGCGAATCCTGTCCATATCGGGAAGATTCCTTAAAGTCAAAACCCGTTCATCGTCCGCCCCGTCCAGAGGGGGTCGAATTGGTGCGGAACCGGGCGACAAGAGAAGAACATCATATCCTTCCTCGTACAATTCACCCTTGTGTCGCACGGTGACCTTCTTTTCTCCGGTATCTATCGAGGTAACTTCCGAGTTGTTGCGGACCTCTACATTGTACCTCCGCTTGAAACTCTCAGGCGTCTGGATTATGAGCCGGTCACGCTCTTTTATAGTATCCCCGATATGGTAAGGCAAACCACAATTGGCGAATGATACATACTCACCACGTTCGAACATGATGATTTGTGCCGACTCATCGAGACGTCGCAGCCTTGCGGCAAAACTTGCCCCACCGGCAACGCCCCCAACAATCAATGCTTTCATACTCTCTCCACTCCACCGACAACGCCGGAAGATTCAGATACAAAAAAAACAATAAATTATAACCCCCACCGGTGCTCTTTCCGGATTGTTGGGCTAGTGTGGCGACCGACAATTGCCAAGAATTAATACGGGCGATTGTCGGACACCACACTAGCCCAAGTTTCGCAGTCGAGAGCGAGTATTATGCGTAAGATGTTGTGCGAGATTGACTTAGA
>CAYFVL010000237.1:0-9327 GCA_964346405.1 uncultured Fibrobacterota bacterium | reverse complement strand
AATCGCGCGCCGGCTTACGCATAATGCCGTGAGTTGATTGCGAAACTTGGGTTAAACATAGTGTCTGTCCGAAAACTATCCACTCGGTGTCCGTTTCAGAGGTTTTCGGACAGATACCAGGTTTTCCGGAAAACCCTCTTACCCGAACAAAATACAAAAACTCCCATAAGGTCCCGCAAAATAGTACGATATTTCGGAAAACTCACCGGGCCAGTGTCGGAGGTTAACCCAAGTCTCGCAGTCGAGAGACGCCGTACCAAGCGGAGCGATGTATTGCGCTGCACAGCGGTGTCGAAGTGAGCGGAGCCGAAATGCCGAGGGGCGATGCCCCGAGCGGAGCCGAGGGGTAGAGCCGTATGCCTAATATGTTGTGCGGGATTGACTTGGAAAAAGCGCAGGGGTATCCGCTGAGATACCTTGAGTCCCGCCCGGCGGGACCGTGAGTTGATTGGGAAACCTGGGTTTAAAGAGTCGGGCCGGACGACAAACCTCGTCCGGCCCTTCGTTTATTTGCCGTCATACCGTTTTAGATATTTCAGAAAATCGGCATCGGTCGAGAAAATCGTCCAGGTGGTGCTGTCGAGAGATTGTTTATACAGATCCATCGTTTTCACAAATGAGTAGAACTCCGGATCCCGGTTATAAGCCGACGAATAAATCCGGGTAGCCTCCGCATCGGCATGCCCTTTGACTTCTTCCGACCTCCGATACGCTTCCGAATAGATCCGTTTCAATTCACGCTCTTTCTTACCCAGAATTTTCTGGCTCTCTCCTCGGCCTTCGGAGCGTAGTTTCTCGGCTATTTGACGGCGCTCTTCCTTCATGCGATCGTAGACCTTCTGAAGAACATCGTCGACATAGTTCAGCCGTTTGAAACGCACGTCCACGAGTTCGATTCCGAATTCCCGAAGCTTTTTTCCGGCCTGTTCATGAACCTGGTCCAGCATCCCCGCACGGCCAATCGACAGTTCAGTGTCGATTTCAATCGTGTCGCCTGTATCCGAATCGACTGAAGAGGATGGGATGAGGTCCATCGCGAGAGCGCTTTCACTCCTGGGTATTTTCCGATCCGTGGTCCGTACCGTTTCAATCAGATCATAGCTGGTGACCAGGTTTCGAACCGCGGCATCGATAATACCGTCAAGAGCCTGCTGAGCCGATGACACGTCACGGAGTTTTTCATAAAAAGTCAGCGGATCCACGATACGCCATCTGGCGAATGCATCTACCCAGATAAATGTCTTGTTGTTCGTTGGAATCTGCTCTCTTTGACCGTCCCATTCAAGAATATGCTTCTTGAATTTGGTGGCTTTCTGAACATAGGGCATTTTCCACCGAAGGCCGGGCTCGGTTACCGAACCTCCGACAGGTCTGCCAAACTGGGTGATAACGGCCTGTTCCGTTTCGTCCAGAATGTAAAAAGAATCAAGTGAAGCGATTGCGAGCAGAACTACTACCAGACCAATAATCGCGCCGATTACTTTTTTCATTGTCTCGCCCCTTTCTCGTTCCCCATGTTCAGGAGCGGCAACACCTGTTTTTGTTCCGAATCCACAATGTACTTCGAACCCAGTTTCGGCAGAATCTCACCCATAGTCTCCAGATACATCCGACGACGGGTGACATCGGGTGACTTCCGGTATTCGGTATGGACCGATACAAACCGTGCTGAATCACCCCTTGCGGAGTTGACCCGGTCGGTTGCGTAGCCTTCCGCCTGACTGACTATCTTTTCCGCCTCCCCTTCGGCACTGGGGATAACCTGGTTATATTGCTTGTTTGCCTCCAGAATCATGCGTTCCTTTTCCTGAAGCGCCTGGTTCACCTCGTTGAACGAGGGTTGCACCGGTGCAGGCACATTTGTGTTCTTCAATTCAACATTGACAATAGTCAAACCGGTCTGTGATTCGTCAAGCGCTTTCTGAAGCCGCACCCGCGCTTCATCGGCCATTTCGAGCCGTTTGGTTATAACCTCGTTAATGCTTCGATCACCGACAACTTCCCGCATCAGCGCTTCGGATAGATCCCGAAGAGTCCCCTCGGGCTCGTGTACCTCGAAAAGGTACTTTCGCGCATCGCTTATTCGATACTGTACCAGCCAGGGCACCACCGCACAGTTGAGGTCCCCGGTCAGCATAAGCGATTCATTCAGATACTGCTCTTCCGAAGAAAAATCGGACCGGATATCCGCACGAAGCGTACGGAACCCGAATTCTTCGGTGAACACCTTTTTGACTCTGACCAAAGTTCTGGTTTCGATACCGGCCGGCGCCTTGAACTGCAATCCCGGCTCCACGGTCCTGTGGTATTTACCGAATCGCTGGACAACTCCGACCTCATCGACATCTACCACAAACACCGCGGTCGGTACTATCCAGAGAAGCAGAAGAACTACGGCCGCCAGAGCGACGGTCAATCCGACACTTTTTCCCAAAATTCTGAATACTTTAATCATCCAGTCGGGGTTCGCATTTCCACCCGGACTTAACTGCATATTACTATATCCTTTCTCACGTTTTCCTACATATCGTAAAGTTTCTCATCACGCCGCGGTGGTCCCTTTCGCTTCCCCGCGTGCTTACCAGGCATAATGAACGGGTTTTCCTCTCCCTCGAGAGCATCACCCATTTCGGCCTCTATCGCATCCGGATCCTCTCCCGCCTCCATGCGACTCAGGGCTTCCTCGACCTGACCCTGGTACTGAAGCCCCGTCATATCCGAAAACTTCCTCATCAGACGTGCGGCCGCGCGAGGGTCCTCTTCATCCAGGCCTTCGGCCTCCGATGCAAGCGATTCCATGGCCTTTTCCATTTTATGTTCATCTACCGGGAAATCATCCACATCCTCGGCCGAATCGCTGCCGGACCTGCGCACCATGGCAAATCGAGAGATTCTGCGTTGCAGTTCCTTTCGATCACATTTGGGGCAGGAAGGTACTTTCTCGGTGTTTACCGACCGGGAAAGAAAACTGTAAATGGTGTTACAGTCGGTGCAATAGAATTCATAAATTGGCATTTCGCGGCCCCCGTGTATTCATCAAAAAGACCTATCCCGGGTTTCGCAATCGACTCACGGCATTCTGCGTAAGCTGTTGCACGATCTTGACTGCGAAACCTGGGCTATGACAGGACTCCATCCAATGTGTCGGATTACAAAAATACAATTTGATGGTACTAAACGGGGTCTGAAGTCGGCTGCGAAACTTCGGCTAGTATCGGAATCCCGGACGAGTGCCCTGTCGAAACCAGGGATCGCCCGATCGTTCGTGGTACCGGTCCTTTTCCCGAATATGGACTCCCGAATACTCTGTAAAATCCGCATCGATCACCTCATCGTCCGGTGACGGTACATACCGGGCGGCCGACGATTGGGTGCCTTGGGTCGCGGCGCCCTGGAAGGATCGATCCATACCCGCACGACGCATCCATTCCCTCATCTTCAACTGCTTGAGTTCGGCACTGCCCGCAAACCACACGAACACCGCTATCATCAGCAAAACAGGATGCGAAATCTTGAAACCGATAATCGCAAACAAGACTGCCATGACTCTACCAACCTTTACCGCATACCCGGTTGCCCTGATTTTGTCCATCCGTAACGCGAGGAATGAACGAAGCACTCGGCCGCCGTCCATGGGAAATGCGGGAAGAAGATTGAAAATAGCCAGTGCCGAGTTGATTCCGATCATCTGAAGGAGAAAAATGATAATGGGCGTCGGTACACCGACGTTCATTCCTTGAGCATTGAGAACTGCGTATGCCAAGCCGAATATGCCCGCAAGAGCGACGTTCACCGCCGGTCCCGCCAATGCAATAGCCAGTTCTCGCCCAGGCTCCTCCGGCATGCGCGTCAAACCGGCAATTCCCCCCATCGGCCACAGAGTGATATCGCGAGTAGCGATACCAAACCGCCGGGCCATGAGGGCATGGCCCAGCTCGTGCAGCACCACGATACCGAACAGCATCAAGACCAATCCAACGCCCGAAAAAGCGCCGAACACCCCACTACCGCCGGTCACAAACAGTAGCAACCAGGCAAGTAGTATCACGAAAGTAATGTGTGCCCGTATCTCGATACCGCTTATAGTTCCAAGCTTGAATGACGTTTTCATTTTTTTCAGTCCCTCTCCAGGAATTCGTGTCCCTGATCCCTAATGCGAACCGCATACTCGTTTATTGTGGGGAATGCAAGCCGTATGCCACGGGCAAAACGCCATATGGCGATCATATCGGGTGTTTGGCCACCGGTGAGGTGCAGAATCAAACAGCGAGTGTTGCACAATACAACACCATAAAATGCATAAATCGGACATGAGGTGCCTCCCCTTTCCGCGTAAGACCATACAAGAGACCTAACCCAGGTGACGCTCGCTCAGCTCAGGTTCAACGTATCCTTGTCCAAACTTTCGTTCATGGCACCGGTACGATACCCTTCGAGGTCGAGTGCAGCGTAGGTGAAGCCGTTCTTTCGGCAAATATCCCGGATTTCTTTGCGTTGAAGCCATCCCCGCTCCAGTTCATTGGGCGCAAACTCAACCCGGGCAAGATTTCCGTGACTTCGAATGCGAAACTGCCTGAAACCTAATTTCCGAACGGCACTTTCGGCAGCACCTACCCTCAAAAGCTTTTCCGGAGTGATTTTCTCGCCATACGGGAAACGAGAAGCAAGGCAAGCGTATGCGGGTTTCTCCGCGGTAGCCAACCCGTATTCGCGAGAACAAATCCTGATATCCTCTTTGGTCATGCCCGCATTCATTAAAGGAGACGCAATTCTCAATTCGGCCAGTGCCCTGCGGCCCGGACGGTAATCCTGTGTATCGTCGGCGTTTGTGCCGTCGAAAACAACCGCCATTTTTTCCTGTCGAGCAACATCCAGCAGGCGTTGAAAAAGCTCTCGCTTACAATAATAACAGCGCTCCGGCGGATTGTCCGAAAAACCTGCAATTTCAGTTTCCTCAGACTCGATTTGCACCCGGCGGATGCCCAGACTCTCTGCTAACTCCTGAGATTCCTTTCGCTCTTCTTCGGGATAGGTACTTGAACAAGCCGTTACCAGAAGCACATTATCCCCCAGAACCTCTTTCGCGATACATGCCAAAAAAGTGCTGTCCACCCCACCGGAAAACGCGATAACCGCCGAGGGATATTGTGCGATTTCCTTTTTCAACTGCTTCAGCTTTTTCCGCGGAGCATTATTCACTTGCATCGAACCCTCTTTCGTTACCAGTTACCTGAAATCAGTGAAACCCCTCCGCGACTTCCGGCAAATCCGTTCATGCTGATCCTGTCCAGGCACGAACGCTCCTTCCTCAGACAAAGACTCCGGCCCTTCGACAAACTGCCATGACCTGCACAAGCGCCTCGAAAGCCGCGACATTATATCCACGCAATTTCTGAAAGAAGGCTTTATTTCGTGACGAATCCTGACCCAAGTTTCACAATCAACTCACGGTCTCGCCGGGCGGGACTCAAGGTATCTCCCCGGATACCCCTGCGCTTTTTCCAAGTCAATCGCATACGGCGGTTCTCGACTGCTAAACTTGGGCAAAATTCTCTGTCCGACCACCGCGCCGGGAGGTACGGATTTACTTACCCACGTATTTGCACCAATAACAGCGCCCCGTCCAATAACCGTGGACCCACCCAGAATCGTCGCATTCGCATAAATGATCACATCGTCTTCGACATCCGGGTGTCGTTTTACCCCTTTAGCCGGATTTCCGTTTTTGTCAAACGGAGACAACGCCCCAAGAGTAACACCCTGATACACCTTAACGTTTTTTCCAATAGTCGTGGTCTCCCCGATTACAACACCGGTACCGTGGTCAATGAAGAAGCGCGGTCCGATTCGGGCACCGGGGTGAATATCGATACCGGTATGGGAATGAGCCCGTTCGGACATAATCCTGGGAATCAGAGGCACTTCCCGAAGATACAGTTCATGAGCAATGCGATGAGTCGCGATAGCCTCGACACTCGGGTAGCTGAAAAGGATCTCGTCGTGGGATTTCGCCGCCGGATCGCCACGGAAAGCCGCGTCTATGTCGCCAAGCAACAATTTTCGGATATTTGGAAGTGTCTCGATAAGCTGCACTAACGCCTCCTCCGCACGCTTTTCGCAATTGCAGTTTCTGCAATTCTCCCTGTTGCACCGATACCGAAACACCTCACGAAGGTGCGTGCCGAGTTTATAGGCAACATGTCGAAGAATATCGTTTAGAAAAAACTGGATATCTCCTTTGCGGACACTCTCCCTGCTGAAACACCCCGGGAACAGTGCCGCCAGAATCATGTCGAGCAGCTCGTAGATATCGGCGCGTCCCGCCAGATTGAGCGCATCGTCGGCTATTACACTGAAATCCTCGTGTATGCCGCGCTCCAGTTTGTCAACAACTGCCGGTAACGAAGTTTTCATCCATTCATTTATATCCACCGTATTTTCCTCCAAACGCGCTCCGACAAAAAAGCCGAGTTCAAAACTGATGGCAAGCGTGACGGCATTGTCATATTTTTTCCAAGCTTCCAGGCCTCGAAAACCGTATCAGTAGGACGTCGCCTCATGTATGTATTTTATCCAATGCGAGAAAAGAGATGTACAATGACCGCGCCAGCGATTAACGATCTCGCTCCCGTCCGACTCAAGCCCGTTTTCCTCTCCGGTCGACTGAAAACGAGTCAATTCTCTCTTGAGATCATTCGGCTCGAGTTCCGGTCTCCCGAAATGCATCAGAAAACGACGATCCGTAGTTTCCGCGATCAAATACCCGATATCTTCGGCATGGGCAAGCAGATTTACTTTACCCCGCTCGCTCTCCAGCTCGAACACTTCATCCGGAATATTTCTATACAATCCACACGGCACCACGAACTCATCATCCATAACGCTTGTAAGACGAGAACCCTCGCGCAGGATCTGTGATCGACAGACACCGAACAGCGCTTTCTCAAGAAGAACACTGCCCAAACCAAGGTGTGAGGCAAGCGCAAATGCCCCCGCTCCTATTCCCAGAGTACCGGCAATGTTTTTTCGGGCATATCGCAGAATTCGGGAGATTTCCGGACACTCAGTGCATTTTTTGTACCTGGTTTCACGCGAATCGGCTCCGACCACCAGGAGTCCGTCGAGTCTGCTCTGCCCCACCGCATCTTCGAACGGCACATATAGCCGATCCACCCGCTCTCGTGAAGTATCGGAGTACTCGCGAGTCTTGAGACGTATCCAGACTGGGTCGATCTGCATGACGGATCGACCCAGCGGCTGCAAGATAGTTGCTTCGTACTCCTCTGTCGGCTCACTCAGAATGAGTATACCCACCCTAAGGGCACGAATATCCTCCCTGACCGCTTGTTCATGCGTTATGCCGGCCACTCCCCGCGTTTCAAATACCTTTTGTGTATTACGATCGCGAGGTAATATCACAGTCATCGATCTACTTCCTTCCTGTACTCAGCACTTCGTTCCACCCAATCCCGCACTGCGTCCCGCCCGGCAGGGCCAGGTGATCTCGCACAACATCTGACGCATACATTTCACTCTCGACCGCGAAGCCTGGGCTAAATCACGTAATCAGGGGACTGCATGTTACGCTCCCGTTCGAGAAGGTCCTGAACAGTGCTCTCCCGAAGCACTTTCTTCTGGACTTTCAAAAGCTTAACCCAGACTTCTCTGGTCGGACAGTTCCCCACTCGATCACAGATTTCCGGCTTGTCCAGACACTCAACCGGTGCAAGGGAGCCCTCGAGTGCGGAAATTATATCCAGCATTGTGATTTGATCGGGTGCACGGGTAAGTACGTATCCACCTCGTGCTCCTCGTATAGTTTCTATAAGACCCGCACTTTTCAGCACGATCAGAATATTCTCCAGATATGAATCGGAGACCGCCTGCAGTTCGGCAATATTCTTTCGTTTCGTGGGACCTTTACCGTAATTGCGCCCAATTTCCATCATTGCACGGGCGGCATACCTGCATTTGGTGGAGAGTTTCACTGATCCTCCTTTTGCGGCACAAATGTGCACGTCATTTCTAAGATTCAATTAAAGATACAAAAGTTGATGATCATTTAGAAAATTACGTTTTGCCCAGGAAGATCGTCACTTGCTCATTAGACGGAAGTCCCAATCATGCGTGACTGGCTGAAACCCGCGTGCCAGAAGGTCCCGACTCAATTGGGCCACGCTTCTGCCGTCCGCAATCTCAAACTGCGCTTCGGTTGATTCCGCGCAATGCCCGCCGACCGCGGTGGACACACCGGCGGACATCTTTGTGGGTCCTAGGGGAAGCGCCCCATTCCTGAATTCCCGGTTTTCTCTGGTGGATATGGTTATCCCCACATGCGGATACAGCATTCGAAAAGCTGTCATGAGCTGGACGAGCTGACGATCACCAACTGGTGCGGGTGGATCAAATGCAGCTTCGAAAGGCCGCAGTCGAGGAAATGAGAGCGATAGTTCAACATCGGGATGCCTCTCCAGCAGATGTTCTGCATGAAGTGCGGTGTAGAGTGCCTCACGGCGAAAATCGAACAGACCGTAAAGAGCCCCGATAGTCAGACTGCGTATGTTGGCCCGCGCCGCACGCACAGGCGCCTCGAGTCGGAAGTCGTAATCGGCTTTTGGACCTCCGGCGTGAAGCCTTTCAAAAGTGGGTCGGTCGTAGACCTCCTGATAAATTGTAAGCGAATCCACACCACGATCGATCAGACGGCCGTATTCGTTCTCCGTCATCGGAAAAACTTCGATTCCCACGGCTGAAAACCTTTGAGCGATTATCTCTATCGACTCTTCGAGATAGGCGAATGGCGTCGCCTTTCGTGCTTCTCCAGTAAGCACAAGTATGTGCCGGATGCCCTCTTCGGAAAGCCGTTCGGCCTCCTTCGCCACCTCCGACGGGGAAAGTTTCTTACGACGAATCCGGTGCTGTGCGGCAAATGAGCAGTAAGGGCATCTGTTTTCGCAATAGTTTGAGATATACAAAGGCGTAAAAAGGAAAATGATATGACCGAAATGCCGACGAGTCAACTCCGCGGCTCTTTGCGCCATCGGTTCAAGATACTTTTCAGCCTTCGGCGATAAAAACGCACAAAAATCTCTTAGAGATATGTCGCTTTTACTCAGTATGCGCCCCAACTCAGAATCGGTCGGCTCCCGATCGAGAAGGTGTTGCAGCTCCTGAAAGCCGGTTTCCAAGTGGTGCCGAGTAGTCGAGTCGTTTCTGTTCATTGTTTGCTTTTTCCCACGTTCACCCTCAAAGGCAAATTCCCGAATTCTTCTAGCTAGTGTGGCGACCGACAATTGCCAAGAATTAATACGGGCGCTTTTCGCCCCC
>CAYFVL010000236.1:0-9375 GCA_964346405.1 uncultured Fibrobacterota bacterium | reverse complement strand
TTTTTTCCTTCCACGGGAGGTTTTTTCCCCCGCGCGGGGCAGACGTCCCGGGGCGCCGTTTTTGATTTTTTCTTTGCCGGGGTTTATAAAAAAACCCCCCGCCGTTATGCCGCCAAGAATCTGCGCTTTGCCGTCCGCTTCAAGTCCGATTTCAACTGTGTGCAGGGTCGCTTTGCCATCCTTGACGGTATACACCGCGGGGGCGCCGTTTGCCGTAAGGACGACGGCTTCGGCGGGGACAAGAAGCGCATCTTCGGCCTTTTGCAGCACGAATGAAACCCGAGCGAACATGCCCGATTTCAGTTTTTCCCCCGCCCCGGCCGGCAGGCTGACTTCGACCGTTCCGGTACGCGTCTTTTCTTCAAGACGCGGGTACACCCGGGTTACCTTCCCGCTGAACGTTTCGCCGGCAAGCGCATCGGGCCTGATCTCAACGGGCATACCCTTTTTGACAAAAGGCATTTCCCGTTCCGGTACGGGAACTTCCACGTGGAGGCATGTCGCGCACATACTCTGCACCTCGAGAAGTTTCTGACGCTGTATTACCATATCGCCCGGTTGTGAATTACGTATAGCCACAACTCCGCTGATTGGCGCCACGACCGCTATCTCCCGATACTGTTTCCTGGCAAAGTCGAGGTCTTCGCCTTCATCCTTTTTCAGCCGTGCCGCATTGAGGATATCCTCACGCATCGAAGGGCTGATCCGTCCGATGACCGCGTTCTTTGCGACATAGTCGCCTTCCCGAACGCCAAGCGAGGTGATCTTGCCCTCGGCCGGCGACAGCACATTGGCGACAACGTCGGGACGAACCGTGCCGGGAAGCTGCAACCTGCGGGCAATGGCTCCCTGTTCCACGGGCGCGACCGCGACTAACGGCGGCTTTTTCTTTGGCGCCGCCCCCTCCGTGGCATTGCCGGGCTTAGAGCATGACGACAAAACCAGAGTACTGATTCCGATCGCCGACGCAAGCATAATCGCCATACTAGACATGCGTTTTCTTTTCACATATAAACTGAATTGCATTTTTGTAATTCCTTTCATGTCATAAGTCGCCCGCAAGCGAGCGTATACGGCTTTGTGTTGTGTTATATTCGACCAGAAGCGATACGACCTCAAGCTGAGCCTGAAGAACACTGTTCTGCATATCTATAATGTCCATGTTGGAGCGTCGACCGGCTTCATACTCGATAACGCCGAGTCGCAGGTTTTTTTGGGCTTGTGCCGCCGCGTTTTCGGCTATGGTAATCCGGTCACGTAATACCGCAAGTGCGTCGGAGAGCACCTGAGCCGACGAAACGGCTTCGCGCAGCCACTCTTCCCGCTCGAGTCTCGCCGATTCAAAAGCGTTTTGCGCGGCCGCCATTTTGTTGCGGAACGCGTATCCGTCAAAGATCGGGACCGTGGCATGTATGCCCGCAAACCATCGATCGTTTTCTCTGAACGAAAACCCCGCGGTCGCGAACTCCCATCCATACCACACTTTTCCGGAAACTGACGGCATACGGGTGGTTTGTGCTTTTTCAATCTCAGCGCGCGCTCGCTCGACAAGCGCGGTCTGCTTTGCAATGACCGGCGCATTCGCAAGGCTCGCGGTGTCGTCGATAGATTCCGTCGGCATCAACACTGCCTTGTAATCGAGATCATCGGCAGGCACAAACAGTGCCTCCGTATCGATATTGCAGAGGACGGCAATTGCCCTGGACGCGGACTCGTATGCATGTTCCGTCTGCAACCGCCGGCCTTCCAATTGTGCGCGAGCGACTTCGAATCGCCCGCGATCGATCTCCGAGAGGCGGCCGGCATCGATAAGCAGGCCGGCTAACCGTATCCTCTCGTCAATCATTGAAATGTTCTCATCGATAACCGCAAGCTCACGGCGAAGACCGCTGAGCCGAAAGTACGATTCCGCGATTCTCAACCTGATCGATTGCCGCCGCACAGTAGTATCGGCCCCCGTCACAGCCCGCGCGGCTTCCAACGCCAGAATCTCGGCTCTGGTCCGGCCGCCATCCCAGATCTTCTGCGAAACGCCGGCCGAAAGGAGAACATCCGCGGGGCCGTCGCCGATATAAGATTCTTTGGTCCTGGGAACAATGTCGAGGAATGACAGGTCGCCATCGGCGCCCACTTGCGGCAGCAAAACCGCGCGCGCCGCTCCGATTCGGGCGGAATCGGCCAGCGATCGGTGGCGAAACGCCTGAAGCGAAAGATTGGCGGTATCCGCCCGCGCAAAAAGCTGCTGAAGACTTACTTCAATCGAATCGTAACCGGTTGCCTGCCCGAATGAGGCGAACATGCCGGAGAAAAGAACAACGACAGTGGCTGCGGATAAACAGACATTCTCCATGAAAACAGCCAACATTCGATTTGCTTTTGATTGCTTAGGGTTATTTGACCAAACAACCAAATAGCGCAGATTGTTACTCACATTTTTTTGCATATTTCATTATCTTCCAATCAAAATCTTTGCGACTTTACCATTTCACGAGCCGTTTTCAGGTTTTCATTCACTCCTGAAATACCTCGTCCTGCCTTAGCCCAGGTTTCGCAACCAACTCACGGCATTCTGCGTACGCATAATGCCCGTGAGTCGATTGTCGAAGTCGGGTTAGAACAAGTTTAGATTGATCGCCAGGATCATATAGATACCCGCAACGACAAAGACTACTCCACTGATTCTCCGAGCCCACTTTTCGAAAACAGTCACTTTCTGAAAAATCGAACCGACAGCATGTGCGCTGAAAGCTATCACAACGGCAAATGCAACCACGGGCGCGGCGGTGCCGATGCCATATACGCCCGGAATCAGAAATCTGCTTCCGTGAGCAACGGCGAGTCCGAACGTGCTGCCGAAAAAAAGTGCCGCCGACACGGGACAAAACGAAAGGGCGAATATGACGCCGAGTGCAAATGCGCCCCAGATACCACTTCGGGCGAGGCGTTCCTGGCGTTCACGAGATACGCCCTTTCCGGACAGGCTCAGCTTGACAAGATCGAGGAGAACGATGCCGATCAGGATCAGAAGCGGCCCCATGACGATTTTCATTTTTTCCTGAAGAAAGAAAGATACGTTCGGCACCACCTGAGCGCTTGAAACCAGCAGCGCCCCGAGCACGACATAGGTCAGCGTACGGCCAAGAGTGTAGAACAATCCGGATAACAGAGACGACGACGACTTGTCAACCTGTCGGCCAATGAAGGATATGGCGGCAATGTTTGTTGCCAGTGGGCAAGGGCTGATGGAGGTAAGTATGCCGAACCATACCGCCATGCCCAGATCCGTAAATAACGTTGTTTCCATGCCGACTCCGATACAGGTTTACAGATACGCCTTGATTTCTTCTGTTATATACTCCTTGAACTTTTCCTCATTGCGCAGAAGCATCCAGACTTTGTCAAGATTTTTCCACTCTTCTTCCTCGCCTCCGCTCTTATTCGAGAGGATAATGGAAATCGCGCGGATATTGTAATCCTGAACAAAATGTCTATTCCCGTCTTCTTCAACATTGACATGCTTGAATTTCACGGTCCCGTTCTTCTTCTGCTCAGCGAATGACTCATCGATTGCCTCAAGCGTCAGCTCTTCCATCTTGTTGCAACTGAAGCACCGGTAGGAACCGTGAAACAGATAGACATCGACTACCCCGTTTTCCTTCACATCGGATTTAGCCTCGGTTGTCCGCGATTTTGCCTGCCCGTCGTTATTGGCATCCGCCTTATCGGCGGCGCATGCCGGACCGGCCAGCATAAGGGCCGTCAAAATGCTACATAAGCGCACGGAATGTCTTTTCAACATGTTGCTTATCATCGCCTTGTTCTCCTTTGGTTACTATTGAAGCATTGCGGCTATTTCGCCTGGGCTGAGTACTTTTCCGACCGATTTTACATCTCCATCAACCGCCAGCGCGGGCGTCATCATGACCCCGAATTTGAGGATCTCGTTCATGTCTTCCACTTTTGTCACTTCGACCTCAACCCCGGATTCTTTCACCGCCTGCTGTGCGGCCTCGTACAGTTTTTTGCACTTGGGGCACCCGGTACCGAGAATCTGCAGCTTTTTCATGACTTATCTCCCATCGTGATAGTTGTATGAGACTTTACTCAATTCCCATTGCACCAAAAATAACTCCGCTTAGTGTTGCCATCACAACAACCAGCGAAACGAAAACCACCGTCTTCTTTGTTCCGATTACGCTACGGATGACCAGCATATTTGGAAGTGACAGCGCCGGACCAGCCAGAAGCAGAGCCAGCGCCGGGCCCTGTCCCATGCCGTTGCCGATAAGGCCTTGAAGAATGGGGACTTCGGTGAGCGTAGCGAAGTACATGAATGCGCCCGCGAACGATGCGAAAAAGTTGGCTCGCAGGGAATTGCCGCCCAAGGCTCGGTAAACCCATTCGGACGGAATGATTCCCTCCTCGCCGGGTCTGCCCAGCAGAAATCCCGCTATAAGAACGCCCCAGAACAGAAGGGGCATAATCTGTTTGGCAAATCCCCACGACGAGGAAAACCACTCGCCGGTTTCGCCCTTGTCTCGTGATGTGAAAACTGAAAATAGTACTACTGCTACGCCAAAAGGTATCATCGGGGTGACATTCCCCCACAGCAGTGCGGAAATGAGCGTCGCAAGGCCGGTTAAGGCCATTTTCCACCATTTCATCCCAAACCATGCTACAAGTATGGTTCCCAGAGCCAAAGCGAAGGCCGATGTGATAATCCACTTTGCCTGGAAAATCTGATGCCATATTCCCTGAGCAGCATCGGGCCGGCCCCAGTTGGCAAACACAAGAATACCCACCATCGAGAAGAAATACAACCCAGTTTGCCACAGGGGTCTCCCATCGTCCCCCTCGGGCATCGCCATTTGCGCATCGATGCGTTTCTGTTCTTCCTTTATGAAAATTACGTGCATGAGTACACCAATAACGATGCTGAAAAGAATCGCTCCTACAGCCCGGGCGATACCCAGAGGCAATCCCAGCACGCGAGCGGTAAGAACGATGGCCAATACATTTATTGCCGGACCCGAATAAAGAAAGGCCGTTGCCGGCCCCAGACCGGCCCCCATGCGATAAATGCCGTTAAACAGAGGCAAAACCGTACAGGAGCAGACCGCCAGAATTGTCCCCGAAACCGAGGCCACACCATAAGCCAGTACTTTATTGGCTTTTGCCCCGAGGTATTTCATAACCGATGCCTGGCTGACGAAAACCGCAATAGCCCCGGCAATATAGAATGCCGTCACCAGACAGAATACGACATGCTCCCGTGCGTACCATTTCGCCAGATGAAGAGCTTCGAAAATCGCGTTGCTGAACCGCGGAATACCCAAGGGAAGGAAAAACATCCCAAGGAAAACGGCCAGGATAATCAGCAGCGGTTTTGCTTCTTTTTTCCAATCCATAATACCGAAAACCTGTTCTTTCTATACTGTTGAAAGGATACCCGCAAACGGCGGAAGACATTACCCGATCATTGCCAGATGGTTCCTGGCGTTCTCAAGAATTACCGCATCGAGGCATGAAAGAAAATTAAGCGTGCAGGGCATGATAAGCCTGTAATAAACCATCTGCCTGCGTTTTTCGTCGGCAACAATGCCTGCATTCTTCAAAATCGCCAGATGCTTCGAAACCGTCGACGTATCCACCCCTACCATCTCGGTCAATTCACAGACACAGTGCTCCTGCTTGGAGAGTTCCTCGATTATCAGCACGCGTGTAGGATGGGCCATCGCCTTGATTATCGAAGCTTTCGCCTCGTGCCTGGCCATTGCGTTTTTGTTCATCATGTTTGCTCCGTGGTAAAATGGCTTGTTGGCAATATAGCCAAATAACCAAGACATTGCAAGGAATTCGTTTCTCTTCCAGGTTTATTATTATCTCCGTTTTGATTTGAACACATCAAAGACGATCTTTCTCCGGTATTCCGGTAAGTGTGTGGAGGGCTGCCGGGAAAAAACGGCAGAACTACATGAAAAATGATATTTTATTAATGGAAGGTATTGTGTAAGGGGTCTTCAAGGATAAATTCCCCGGAAATCGCGAGAATACAGGTCGGCTTTCGAGGCGTTTGCGCAGGGGCATGGACTATGGCTTAACCCAGGTTTCGCAATCAACTCACGGCATTCTGCGTAAGCTGTTGCTCGCTCTCGACTGCGAAACCTGGGTTAACAAGCAACGAAGAAAGCCGACCTGAGATCAAACGAGATGGAGAGGTTATTTCGTGACGACTCCTGATGCAGCATGATGGGCATAACCGCCTTCCTGGATTCCCGTACTCAAGAACCAAAAATCACGGTACAGTTATTTCGCCGAGCATTATGAAAAAAAGAATTTTTGCTGCAACCGCCATTTCGTTTGGAATTCTGATACTGGTTCAGGCGATCACGCCTTCCTCCGCCCATTTATACGAGCAGGAAATAGCGACGACAACGCTGGCGCTGGAAGCTCTCGAGAATAGTATAGCCCGAGAGGAAGAGCGCATTCTCGAATTGAAATCAAACCGCTACGGCCAAATACGAGCCGGTATGGGAATGTTTCAGGCGCTTGCGGACCTGGGTCTCGATCTTGGCACCAGCCTCACCCTTGTGAAAACGCTCAGCGACTCGGTCGAGCTGCTGAATCTGGCCGCCGGAGAGCGAATTCGTATTCAAATAGATCCCGTCGATACGTCTGTCGTAAAATCCTTTTCTTACACGCCGCATCCCGCGGTGTCGCATACATTGACTAAAAAAGGCGGCGGCTATGTATATACAAAAATCGAACGCCCCTGTGAAATTCGTCACTCGCTCTACGAGGGAGTCCTCGAAAGAGGATCGTCGATCGATCAGGCATTGCGTGCCCTGGGCATTCACGGCTCGATGGTCGGTACGGCCAACGGTGTCTATCTGTGTAAACTTCCTTTACGGACGCACGCACGCGCCGGGGATCGCTTCCGAATTCTTCTGCGTGAACGCTACTATCAGGATTCCATTCGTATAGACGGCGAAGTGTTGTATGTTTCCTATGAAGGCGCCCGCACCGGTTTTTTTGAGGCGTTTCGCTACGACGACGGCGATCCGAAGTCGTCATACACGGCCCACTATACCGAAGGCGGCGAGGCACTCATTCATTCGGGATTGCGTTATCCTCTGGATCGGCTTCATATAAGCTCCCCTTACGGCATGCGTCGACACCCGATGACCGGCAGGCGGACAATGCATAACGGTGTCGACTACCGGGCACCCAAAGGCACGCCGGTGTATTCCGTCGCAAAAGGAAAGGTAGTGAAATCCGGATATGATTCGCGTAACGGCAACTATGTCGCTATCCGGCATTCCGACGGATACACTTCTTACTATCTCCATTTAAACAAACGATCGGTTGCTCGCGGGCAAAATGTTGTTGCACGTCAGGTAATAGGGACCATCGGAAGCACGGGAACCTCGACCGGCCCGCACCTGCACTTCGGTTTCAAACGTCCCAACGGCTCATGGATGGATCCTCTTATGAAAAGGATGATCGCCACCCCGAAACTGGAAGGTGAACGTCTGGTCAGACTGACCGAACAGATTGGCCAAATCACGCATGTGCTGGACAGTGTCGTTGGCGACGCACCTGCCACGGTTGCATTTAGTGCTCCCCGGGAGTAACCGGCATACCGAGGAGTCGTCACGGAATAAAGTCTCCAGAAATCGCGAAAATATCAGGTCGGCATTGCGGCTCCCTCCCCACTGATTCAATATAATCCTGCGTTATGGACCACTACTTCGTCTGATCCGCGTATTTCCACCGATACACCGTGGCAACCAGCCCGGCGACCCCGGTCAGTACGACAATCAGATAGCTTACACCTCCGGGGCTTCCTCCGACTTCGGATCCAAGGCCGCTGTAGAGCGCCGGAACCGCCCACGGAACGTACGCGCCAAATCCGAGTGCTCCAACAATCTGCGCGAACACGACTGTCAGCACAACAAACCCGAGTGGTGCAAGGTAACCTCTTCCCGCGCATGCCACAAAAAAAACCGGAGGACAAAGCGAAACAACCAGCGACGCGGTGGCGGCAATCCGTAGTAGCGACGACCACAACATGCCCCACTCCCATCCAGGCAGATTCAACAGAAGACCGACGACAAGCGAGACGGCGGTGACCACGACGGTTATAATGGCACACCAGGCGATACAGACGATGAGCTTTGAGACGACAACGGTCGTTCGCCCAACCGGCAGTACAAACAGATCCTTGAGAGTATTGTCGGAATACTCTCGACCAAATAACCAACCGGCAACAAAACCGAATACAATAACGCCGCCCACCCCGACTGCCTGGGACACCAAATTGAAAAAGGATGGCCAGTCCGCCGAAAACCCGGTGAGTGTGGCTTTTGCCGTCAATGCTTCGTTTCCAGCGGTGAGCGAGGGATTTCGGAGTACGATCACGAACAACGCGCCGAAAATCGGTGCAAGACAGAACGCACCGGTTGTCAACCATAAAATCCGTGAGCGACGGACTTTCAGGCTTTCGGCATAGCATGAAGCAATAAGACTATTCATTGGCGTTCGCCCCCTGCTTGATTATATTCATGAACAGGCTTTCGAGATCGTCCTCGGTCTCCCAAAGAGTGGTTGGTGGAATACCACCGTTTACCAGAAGCGTCGCGATTTTCTCGGGCTGAAATATGGCTTCTTCATCGTCGAGTTCCATGAACCCGTTTTTGTTTTCGGTAACGGCGAAACCGTGCTGTGCCAAGAGCTGATGGGCCCGTTTGTTGTCTCGAGTACCTACCACAAAACGTCGTCTGCGCAACGCATGGATTTGTGACTTGTCCATTTCGCGCAGAAGTTTTCCTTCGTGTATGATGCCAATGCGAGTCGCCAGTCGGGCGACTTCGTCGAGCATGTGGCTCGACACAAAAATGGTGACGGCCTCGTCCTCCGCGAGCTGTTTGAAAAGTTCGCGAACCTCGACAATGCCGGCCGGGTCCAGTCCGTTGGAGGGCTCATCGAGGATCAGGACTTCGGGCGTATGGATCAACGCTTTCGCCAACCCAAGTCTTTGTGCATTACCAAGCGACAGGTGTCCCGCCCTTTTTTCCATGTATCGTGTCAGTTTGAGCTTCTCGGCTATGTGATTCACGGCTTTCCCGTCGGATATTCCGCGCATGCGTCGGATCACTTCGAGATTTTCGCGCACGGTAAGTTCAGGATAGGAGTATGGCACTTCCACCAGGCTGCCGACACGGTCCCATGGTCCGGTTCCTCCCTTTCGAATACGTTCACCACAAATACGAGCATACCCATTACTCGGCCGAATAAGACCCAGAAGCATCCGTATGGTCGTAGTCTTGCCGGCTCCGTTCAGTCCCAGAAAACCGTAGATTTCTCCTTTTTGTA
>CAYFVL010000235.1:0-9375 GCA_964346405.1 uncultured Fibrobacterota bacterium | reverse complement strand
ACTGGAAGTATTCAACCGACGAGCAACGAAAATGGGGGCGAAAAGCGCCCGTATTAATTCTTGGCAATTGTCGGTCGCCACACTAGCCCAGGTTTCGCAATCAACTCACGGCATTCTGCGTAAGCCGGATTTATCGGGCTGAAATAATTCAGTTACACTCTTCACAATACATACGGACGTAACATATATCCATGTTCCACACAAATCAAATCAAGGGAAATGGGTGATCCACGAAAACGAAAAAGCGTAAAGGGTCTATCGGTATTTCTGCACAAAAAGTGAACCAGATGAACCAATCAGCGGTATGGAAAAACAAAAAAACACCACAAGTCGGAAGTCACCGTTTATATTACTAATGATATGCAAATCTCTACAAAACAAGGCAAGGAGAGTTCTATGTTCCCGTTAAAATGGATAACCTGTTTGGCTGTGCTTTGTTCGGCCACCCTGGCCGAATTGCCTTCTGCGTCCGGCGCACTGAATATAGCCAATCTTAGAGGGGGCTTCAGTGTCGTGGTCGGGACTGAAAACGGGGAGCTGGAGGCCGGGCTTACCGACAATGGGACCTGTCTGGTCCAGGGGTTGGCTCTCACCAGGGATGCGGCTCTGCAAGCACGTAAGTACCTCTACCAACAGAAACTATATCCGTTGGCATCGGTAACGTACGTAGAGTCCGCCAATCGGCTTCCATACACCGATAAGCTGGTCAATTTTCTGGTGGCCGATCTCGAGGCGCTTGGTAACAAAGCTCCTTCTATCGAGGAGATTAACCGCGTTCTTGGCTATAATGCGACTGCGTATATAAAGGAGAATGGAAGCTGGCGGCAGCATAAAAAGCCGATGCCCCCAAACGTGAACGAATTCACGCACTGGAAGGACGACTCGGCTCTCACTAGTTTTCAGGACGATCACGTGGTAAACGAGCCTCCCAATCAGGTCCGCTGGATCGGTGCACCCGACGCCTATTTCAAGAATCAGAATAGACATGGTTTGTCATTGTTTGAATCTGAGCGGGTCGGCGGGGGAACTTACACCGGAAGCATGGGTGGCGGAACCTGGGCTCGTGACGCGTTCAGCGGAGTCCTTCTGTGGCGAAATGATTATTTGGATTATAAGTATCCTTCAGTTTCTCATCAGGGATCCGCGCAACAGTGGGCACTGAACAGCAAGTACCTGTTCGGGTACACCGGAAGAGACGGCGAGGGTCTGGTCGCGTACGATCTCCGGACCGGACAGATCAAGCATCATTACAGTAACACAAAACTTCTCAAAAACAACACAGACGAGAAGGATGCAAGCAACTGGGACAAACAGGTGTTGACCGTTGCACATACCATGGTCCACGGAAACAACCTGATACAGATTTTCGGCAACAAGGTATGGTATCTCGATCAGGAGACCGGGGAGATTATCTGGCAGTACCAGATAGAGAACAGTGACTCGGCAACGATCATCCGTAACGGACTCGTCCAGGACACGGTACTTGCGTTGGCGGTAACGCAACTGGTCTGGGGAAAGCAGGGCCATGCCGTGTACAAGGCCGCACGAGAGTATTTCGCCGATTTCAAACAGGTCGTTGGTGTGCGAGTTTCGGATGGGAAGCTTCTGTGGACTCTCGACGAATTACCCAACGGACAGACTCTGTTTCACGAAATGGTCGGTGGCGGCCACGGAAAAGCTATGCTTGTCTACACTAACAGGGAAGATTTTCATTCGCTCAACCTGCATACGGGACAGATAGAGTGGTCCACAGACGATGCCGAAGGGTATGGGGTCGGTTCATATCGCGGCAATGCAATCGCTGTTCCGGATGAAGAACTGGTGGTTTTCGGCAGTCACCAGGCGTTCAGTACGCATATTCTGGGGAGCGGGAACAAAGTAGGTTCCATGAGCTGTGGACAGTATTTCGGCTCTTGCCCATCTCTCACGATGACGCCGAACTTTGTAATCATGTCCGACAAATGGATTCCGCGTAGTGATATCAAGACCATGAAGGCAGCGGACAATTTCGATATGGTTACGATCGGGGCGTCGGCATGCAACTATTTCCCGATCGTGGCGTATGGCTCGATCTACCAGCTTGGTGGTAAATGCTCCTGCCGCAGAACTATTCCCAGTCAATCGTGCTCACAACGGGTAACCCCGGTTGAATTTCTCAGCGATGCGCAACGCCGTATGGCCGATAACGGCAGTGCATCGCTGATCACCGAGATGATAGAACAGCAGGCCATGGCGAAGAACAGTCAAATCGGTGATGAATGGACCGAACGGTGCCTGGGGACGTACCTTTCACGGGCCGATGTCACCTGCGAAAATCCCGACGGGGGCCTTGGCCGAAATGGTCAGGTCATGGTTTCGGGGGAATTGTTGTATCACTGGAACCGTCTGCCCGCGTGGACCGGATATGCACGTCAGGAAACCCCCGCGGTTTCGGCCGGCGATCTGAGTATCGTATCGGTAGTGCACGAGCATCGTATTACAGCGAAACGAAACGGTCAGGTCGTGTGGAACTTCATCGCGGACTCGCGAGTAACCGGTACGCCGGTTGTTGATGAATCGAGGGTCTATTTCGGCTCGCACGACGGGTACGTGTACGCGTTGAATCTGAGTGACGGGTCTCCGGCCTGGAAATTCATGGCCGCTCCAAATGACCTGCGAATCGTTGCCTATGGACAGGTCGAATCGGCCTGGCCGGTGTTCGGCGTTGCGTTGAGGGATGGCAAACTGTACACATCGGCCGGTCGTCTCGCTACCCTTGACGGTGGTATTCAGGCATATTGCCTGAACGCGGACGACGGCTCGATGGTGTGGAATGTTTCGAACCAGAGCGGGTTTGTCGATGAAACAGTGGTGCACAACGGTGCGGACAACATCAAATCCAAAGGCTGCGAGGACGACAATGAGATGTCGGATATACGGGGATGGATTATTGACAATGCGATCAATGATGAACCTTTCCTGGAAAACGGTATGCTGTCGATTCCCGATTGGCATATCGATATCAATAATCCTCGTGATACGGTGTTTTTCGAGGGGAACATCCCGACCACGCCGGTTGGGACCATTCAGCGCAGCGGAGGAAGTGTGGTGAACAATCATCGGATCAGTCCGATGATCAGTATCCGAAACGGCGCTTTGTGGGTTCTTGGCATGCAAAACAAGACATACCGTGTGGGAATCAATGATGCCCGAGGCCGCAATATCGCTTCGGTAACTCAGCAAGGCGTGTTGAAAACGGATCTGGCACTCGACCGTTTACCCAACGGGTTCTACGTCGTCTGGGTGCAGATTGACGGACAACGAGAGTATGCGAGATTGAAGCTGACGTCGATCAGATAAAGCTTCATACAATCCATTCAGGCTTGTTTCTATTGGGGGGAGGATGCACAGTGGCTGCTGTGCATCCTTTTTTCGTATTCTTTCGCAAATGACTGCTCCGCGGAAATGCAGGTTGTTCTCACCGGGGAGTGTTTACCGGATGGAGTGCACACGAACACTTCCGCGATCTTCCACATATGGTGTTGCGGCAATTTCGTGCTCACGATCGAGGTCGGGTATGTCGCCGAGAATCGTATGTAAAGCTCGATAACCCAGTGACGCCAGCCCAAAGTCCACGGTCGACAATGGGAAAAAGGAAAAACGGAACCAGTTGTCGAATCCGAGTACGGATATGTCTTCCGGAACCCTGCAACCCAGAAGGTCCAACACACTGAGGTAACTGCGTCCGACCATATCGTTTGGGGCAATGATTGCCGTGATGTCGGAGCGCTTAACCGATTGGAGCAAAATGGCTGCGTCATAGAGGGTGCTTGCGATCCTCAGAATTTCACGATGTTCGGTTTTCACATGTTCCGGAAGATCACTCGTTACATAAAAATGGGCCAGGAGTATTGCGCATGGCCTTCCCTTTGACGGAAGCAGATTCATGCTCGCCAGAAGATTTCGACAGTCTTCGCATTGTTTATTGAAGAGTTCGAGCAATTGTCGTAATGGAGAAGAATTTACCGAGGACAGGTTCCGGAGATGTTTCTCGGCAATATCCACTCGTTCGGACTGAGATATATCACCGAGGTCAAAACCCGCGTACGGTACGACCGTCATGCCGTATTGAGAAGCCTTTTCCATTAATGCTCTTCGCCGTGAATGCTGCCATTCAAATTGTGGCTCATAGAGAAATGAAACCGTATGATGGCCGTGAGTGTGGAGAAACTCCAGGGCTTTGGATACTGTCAGGGCTTCGTCTATGAAAAACCGGTAAAAATAGTGTTGGCCGGGACTATCGACCCGAATGCCTTCGAGGTTGCTTCGATCGAAGAAACAGACGGGTTTTCGGTAACTGGTCAGGTACTGTATCCAGAGGAGGATGTTGTCACGGTGGCCCGGAAGGGCTGGGATCAATGTCCCGAGGTATCGATTATCCAGTGCTTTGATACGGGTGGTAATACGGCGGTACAGTTTGTCAAAAGACATTTTTTTGCTTTCGGACGTGCCGATTATTGGCTCTACCTGTACTCCATGTGCCGACGCCTGTTCCGAGAAGGACTGACCAAACGGGTGAAGCCTGGGTGACGTGCAGAAATGATTCCAGTGGTCGGCCGACGGCGTGAGGATCAGGATTCTGCGCCTGTATTCGTAAGATGTAAATGGGATTGGCGTTTCACTTTTTGCCGGTCCGACTATCCAGCGTTTTCCGGATTTGTGAATATAACCCTTTTGTGAAAGACGCTCGAGTGCACGACCGATCGTCCTGGTGGAAACGCTCAGTTTTGCGGCCATGAAGGATATTTTCGGCAAGGAGCGCCCCGTCTTGTATCGACCGTGTCGAATCCATTCTTCCAGTGCACCATAAACCCTTTCGACCCCTTTATTCTTCGGTTGCGGATCGGTAGGTATGTTTTTATCGCCGGGCCTTTCTATCTTCATGCGGCTCCGTGCGGAAAATGAAAGAAGCCCTTCGTCCCGCAGTCTGTGTACGGCGAGCAGCACAGTTGCGCGCGAAACGCCGTACTTAAGCGCAAGCGATGTAACCGACGGCAGGCGCAATTCATCGGTTTGCCGGATATGGTTGCGCAAAAGCTCGGTTATTCTGTCGCTAACGGATTGTGTCATAGAACCTCGACTGAAGGAATCCTGTTCCCTTATGCTCTTGAATACCGAAATGCTTGTGTTATAACGCACATTTCCGATTTTTCGGCACAAAAAATGAACCAAATGGACTAAAAAGTGCCTTGGAAAACAAAAATAATACAAAAACCTCTCAATCATTATCTATTATTTCAATAAATGTCCATTTCTACAAAAAAACACAAGGAGGATTTATGTTCCCGCCAAAATGGATAACCTGTTTGGCTGTGCTTTGTTCGGCTACCCTGGCCGAATTGCCTTCTGCGTCCGGCGCACTGAATATAGCCAATCTTAGAGGGGGCTTCAGTGTCGTGGTCGGGACTGAAAACGGGGAGCTGGAGGCCGGGCTTACCGACAATGGGACCTGTCTGGTCCAGGGGTTGGCTCTCACCAGGGATGCGGCTCTGCAAGCACGTAAGTACCTCTACCAACAGAAACTATATCCGTTGGCATCGGTAACGTACGTAGAGTCCGCCAATCGGCTTCCATACACCGATAAGCTGGTCAATTTTCTGGTGGCCGATCTCGAGGCGCTTGGTAACAAAGCTCCTTCTATCGAGGAGATTAACCGCGTTCTTGGCTATAATGCGACTGCGTATATAAAGGAGAATGGAAGCTGGCGGCAGCATAAAAAGCCGATGCCCCCAAACGTGAACGAATTCACGCACTGGAAGGACGACTCGGCTCTCACTAGTTTTCAGGACGATCACGTGGTAAACGAGCCTCCCAATCAGGTCCGCTGGATCGGTGCACCCGACGCCTATTTCAAGAATCAGAATAGACATGGTTTGTCATTGTTTGAATCTGAGCGGGTCGGCGGGGGAACTTACACCGGAAGCATGGGTGGCGGAACCTGGGCTCGTGACGCGTTCAGCGGAGTCCTTCTGTGGCGAAATGATTATTTGGATTATAAGTATCCTTCAGTTTCTCATCAGGGATCCGCGCAACAGTGGGCACTGAACAGCAAGTACCTGTTCGGGTACACCGGAAGAGACGGCGAGGGTCTGGTCGCGTACGATCTCCGGACCGGACAGATCAAGCATCATTACAGTAACACAAAACTTCTCAAAAACAACACAGACGAGAAGGATGCAAGCAACTGGGACAAACAGGTGTTGACCGTTGCACATACCATGGTCCACGGAAACAACCTGATACAGATTTTCGGCAACAAGGTATGGTATCTCGATCAGGAGACCGGGGAGATTATCTGGCAGTACCAGATAGAGAACAGTGACTCGGCAACGATCATCCGTAACGGACTCGTCCAGGACACGGTACTTGCGTTGGCGGTAACGCAACTGGTCTGGGGAAAGCAGGGCCATGCCGTGTACAAGGCCGCACGAGAGTATTTCGCCGATTTCAAACAGGTCGTTGGTGTGCGAGTTTCGGATGGGAAGCTTCTGTGGACTCTCGACGAATTACCCAACGGACAGACTCTGTTTCACGAAATGGTCGGTGGCGGCCACGGAAAAGCTATGCTTGTCTACACTAACAGGGAAGATTTTCATTCGCTCAACCTGCATACGGGACAGATAGAGTGGTCCACAGACGATGCCGAAGGGTATGGGGTCGGTTCATATCGCGGCAATGCAATCGCTGTTCCGGATGAAGAACTGGTGGTTTTCGGCAGTCACCAGGCGTTCAGTACGCATATTCTGGGGAGCGGGAACAAAGTAGGTTCCATGAGCTGTGGACAGTATTTCGGCTCTTGCCCATCTCTCACGATGACGCCGAACTTTGTAATCATGTCCGACAAATGGATTCCGCGTAGTGATATCAAGACCATGAAGGCAGCGGACAATTTCGATATGGTTACGATCGGGGCGTCGGCATGCAACTATTTCCCGATCGTGGCGTATGGCTCGATCTACCAGCTTGGTGGTAAATGCTCCTGCCGCAGAACTATTCCCAGTCAATCGTGCTCACAACGGGTAACCCCGGTTGAATTTCTCAGCGATGCGCAACGCCGTATGGCCGATAACGGCAGTGCATCGCTGATCACCGAGATGATAGAACAGCAGGCCATGGCGAAGAACAGTCAAATCGGTGATGAATGGACCGAACGGTGCCTGGGGACGTACCTTTCACGGGCCGATGTCACCTGCGAAAATCCCGACGGGGGCCTTGGCCGAAATGGTCAGGTCATGGTTTCGGGGGAATTGTTGTATCACTGGAACCGTCTGCCCGCGTGGACCGGATATGCACGTCAGGAAACCCCCGCGGTTTCGGCCGGCGATCTGAGTATCGTATCGGTAGTGCACGAGCATCGTATTACAGCGAAACGAAACGGTCAGGTCGTGTGGAACTTCATCGCGGACTCGCGAGTAACCGGTACGCCGGTTGTTGATGAATCGAGGGTCTATTTCGGCTCGCACGACGGGTACGTGTACGCGTTGAATCTGAGTGACGGGTCTCCGGCCTGGAAATTCATGGCCGCTCCAAATGACCTGCGAATCGTTGCCTATGGACAGGTCGAATCGGCCTGGCCGGTGTTCGGCGTTGCGTTGAGGGATGGCAAACTGTACACATCGGCCGGTCGTCTCGCTACCCTTGACGGTGGTATTCAGGCATATTGCCTGAACGCGGACGACGGCTCGATGGTGTGGAATGTTTCGAACCAGAGCGGGTTTGTCGATGAAACAGTGGTGCACAACGGTGCGGACAACATCAAATCCAAAGGCTGCGAGGACGACAATGAGATGTCGGATATACGGGGATGGATTATTGACAATGCGATCAATGATGAACCTTTCCTGGAAAACGGTATGCTGTCGATTCCCGATTGGCATATCGATATCAATAATCCTCGTGATACGGTGTTTTTCGAGGGGAACATCCCGACCACGCCGGTTGGGACCATTCAGCGCAGCGGAGGAAGTGTGGTGAACAATCATCGGATCAGTCCGATGATCAGTATCCGAAACGGCGCTTTGTGGGTTCTTGGCATGCAAAACAAGACATACCGTGTGGGAATCAATGATGCCCGAGGCCGCAATATCGCTTCGGTAACTCAGCAAGGCGTGTTGAAAACGGATCTGGCACTCGACCGTTTACCCAACGGGTTCTACGTCGTCTGGGTGCAGATTGACGGACAACGGGAGTATGCGAAGCTGAAATTAACTTCGCTGAAATGAACCAGACCCGGTTTTTAATGATGGGGGGACGATTCCCGAGGATTGTCCCCCCATTTTTTTGCGGCCGAGCGCGGATGACCGGGGGGTTCCTGTTCTCCGCAAAGGGTTTTCCACCGCCTGTAGAGTCGAGATGCCTCGTGCCCCTTGAAACGGCGTTTGTCGCCGACAAAGAGTCGCTTTGCGGAAGGTTACTCCATCCGTACTTCTATAGAGAAGCGGGGCCCCTTGATATCATGATAGATGAATGCATGTTCGGATTCGAAGTCAGGGTTTCCGGCTCCGCTGAGTGGCTTGGAGTCGGACCTGGAAATCGTGAATTCTACAGGGGAGCGGAGTGTGTCGGTAAACACGATGGAAACGAGACTGTCCATGGTAAGCACATTCCGTTTCCGCACGGGCCCGTCCGATCCGTCGTATGCATACGAATAGATGTATTTCGTCGGAGTCGAATCGCTCCAGGAGAACCTCAGTGAATCCGTTGTGGATACGGAAACAACCATTCCGTTCCGGCAAAGAGTATCGTTACAGTGGATTTCCGGCATGGGACGGGGTACTTTGAAGGAACCGCTTAGTGAGCTTTCGCGGTATTCAATCCTATACCCAATTGATGCACCGGTATCGACATTGGAAAGCTCCCAGTACAAAATGCCGTTTTCTCTCTGCATTCCTACATCATGATCGTTGATCCGCACAACAGGCAGTTTTTGCGGAATAGTCCCAAGCAGTAAGCGAACGTTCATGCCTGAATCCGTTTCTTCGGTGCAGGCCATGAAACCCAACTTGTTTATCGCCAGAGGCGTTTCCTTTACTGATGAGGAATCGGAATCCGATATGGGATCAGTTAAGGTCGTTTCGCAGCCGAGCAATGCACATCCGACTACGCAGATTGCCGCGGACAGTGAAATTCTCGGAAGCATGTTCAGTTTGTTCACGATAATATCTCCAGAGGGTTGGGATATTTGCTGTTGTGGATGCTTACAAGTCGTTAGTCGAGAATTCGCCCATTTTCCGCAGATCTGCTCAGGTCGGCAGAGCAAAATGCCGTGAGCCTGCCTGCGAAACTAGTGTGGTGTCCGACAATTGGCGTGAATTTAGGCGAGGCGATTTTCGTTCC
>CAYFVL010000234.1:0-9441 GCA_964346405.1 uncultured Fibrobacterota bacterium | reverse complement strand
ATTGAGCCCCATCCGGGGCGGCATATCCCGGTATTATTGATGATTGACGTTGGTGGTGTGGGTTAGGGAGAGGTGTTGTTCGGGTTGCCTTGAGGAAGAAATGCAGTTGTTGCGCTTCGCGGAAGTGACATCATCCCCTCGGTCCCCTTCTCCGCCTGGAGAAGGGGAAGCAGTTTTTTGGGAAAAGACCGAGTGAAAATGTCTTGCTATGAGGGATGAAGGCGGTAGTTGCGTTTAACGCCTTTGTTTCTCGGGTTTACTATCTGTTTTCAGAGTTCAATCTACAATAGGTTTTTCTTGAGGCGACCGTTCAGCGCCGCCGCCGTAGACCTCGGGATGCCTGGGCCTGCCTGTTTGAGGAGGCGACTTAGCCGACGAGTTTGCAGGCCCATCCCGGGGTCGGAGGCGATAAGCGGCGGTGTTGGGAGCAAGCGTTTCTGCCTACTCTTGGGGCGTTTGCCAAGAGTAGGTCGTCGTCCGGGGCCGAAACCCCGGGGATGCTTCGCTTCTGCAAATGGTATCGAGCTGGAAGAGATCTTGCCTGGACGAGACGAATGCGGATGTCGATATTTTGGTGGTAGTAGTATGGAAAGATTTTATCGTAATTGAGGGTAGCGTACCCTCAAGCTCCCGCCAGAGGGGCCTTCAGTCGCAAAGGCCCCTCTGGACACCCCGTGCTTTTTCCCCGCCCGGCAGAACTCGTCGGCCTCTTTAAGGCCTCCTCAAACATGCCGCCGGGCTGTTGGTGGTTTTGGCGTATCGCTGTCTCGTTTGGGTCGAAACATCGTCAGTGCTTCGTTGAACTCTGAATCGCTGATGAGCCCTGAACCGAGTCTCAGTTCCTCGCCAATCTCTCACCTTGACAAAATACCTTCATATCCTTCCACCCCGACCATCCTCATTCAGACATGCTCCACCGAGGCCGATTACATCACCATAATCGGATCTGCAGAGAAGACTGCGATCACCCGCGATTGTGCAGCCTGGTCACGCCTGTACTGAGCGGCGTCGAAGTGGGTAGTGTCGTCGTGGCAATGCCCTGCCTGCCGGGCCTCCGCGCTAGTCCAAGTTTCGCAGCCGAGAACCGCCGTGCCGCGCTGCACTGAGCGGTGTCGAAGTGAGCGGAGTCGAGGTAGAGCAGTATGCGTAAGATGTTGTGCAAGATTGAATTAGAAAAAGCGCAGGGGTATCCGGGGAGATACCTTGAGCATTTTTCCACAATGAATCGCGCGCCGGCTTACGCAGAATGCCGTGAGTTGGTTGCGAAACTTGGGCTAGGCGTCAACACAAAACAATGCGTGTATCTAACCAAGCTCTCCGGAAACAAAACCACTGCCGCACCTCCCTCTGTGATCTCAGTGCTCTCCGTGGTTCCTCTTCCCACCGCTACTCACCCAAAAGAAACTTCTCCCGAAACAGCCTTCCCGTCCGGGATACGTACCTGGCCACCGGTCTGATTTCGGATTACGACATCACCCAGCACCTTGACGCTTTTTCCAAAGAGAACGTCACCGTGAACAGTCAGCGAGTTGCACTCGGCGAGTGAAGGAGGACCGTCGGGGAATCGTTTGACCAGATTTCCGTATGTGCTGTAGTATCGGTCGTCCAAAACAATGTTGATGTCCGATCCGGCGCATTCCGGGTTCTCAATAAGGTCGGAATCCTCGTTTAGGTGGTATCGGTCCGATTGTACGACGAGAAGATCCGGTGATCGCTTGACCGGAAGAAAACGGCCGACCGGAACCTGTATGGCCTTGCTCTCGGCAAAGGATGATATCGCGGCTCCCATTGCAGTCTCAATCTGGTAGACGCGTGGAGTTTCGGGGTTCTTCGGCACGAGGTATTTCTCGTTACATATCATGGGAAGAGCAAGAAATCCATCGTTCTGTTCGAGCGCGGAATAGACTGCTTCGAGATCCAACCAGATATTGTTGCTGTTGAAACACCAATATTTTCGTATATCCTGAAATGAATCGAGGTCGGGCTCGGGGCACTGGGCGATTTCTCGCAGAATAAGGCGATCATCGGAACTCCTTCGGGCAAGATGCCCTCCTTTTTTGTGCATGGCGGTCCGTCGCACCACCTCCATAAGGAAGGGAGAACCGGAATCCGCAAAATAGGAGAGTAGTCGGATGTCGAGTGTCGCGCCCAGATTATCTACATTCGAAACCATTGCATACCGATATCCTTCATCGATCAGTTGGAGAAGAAGGCCGGAAGAATACAATGCGCCGTAGATATCGCCATGTCCGGGCGGATTCCACTCATATTTCTGATCCCCGCTCCATTCGGCGGGCTCGAGAGACTCTTTCAGAACTTTGGGGAATCGGTGCTGCGGAAATGTGTGTATAGGCACGGAACCCGATTGTTCTTCTATGTAGGCAACAGTTGAATTCCGGGTATTGAAACTGTCCATGAGAACAAGTGGAATTGTGGCGCCGGTGCGTTCTTTGATAACCCGAAGCTGCTCGAGGGTTATATCCAGAAAGTTTTTGTTCTCACGAACGGGAATGCGGAATTTTGGTCCTGATAACCCCATGCTGGTCCCAAGGCCTCCATTCAATTTGATCATGACCGTTTTTTTTACCGGGTTGGAAGTATCCGTGGGTCGTCCCGCGATCTGTTCCAGCGCCGGGATTTCATCGTGCGACAACGGGGAAATCGCCTGCTCGTGAATTTTACCGGTTTCACCAGATTCAAGCAAAGAAAAGTAGTGGCGGAAAGCGGGAATGACCTCGCGCGCAAGGTCTTGTTTTTCCATTTTGGCGATATGTAACTCAAGGGCCGAATTCACGGAAACCTCCATTCACGGAATCGGCGCATTTTGGGCGAGCATGGCGCCTGACTAAATGTGCACCGGAGTAAAATCCACCACAAAGAAAACCAGATACAAGTATATCACATATAGCGAAAACAGTACCAGCCCCTTTGCTTTGGTTAAGCGATAGCCCATTCTGAGCATGATTAACATAGCCCCTACAATCACAAACATCGCGGGAAACATGAAGTACGTACCGGTGGGCGTGAGTTGGAGTGGGTTCGCCAGTGCCGAAGCTCCGGCGACCCAGCATATATTCATGATATCGGCCCCGATAATATTTCCCACTGCAATGGCACCTTCATTTTTTCGGGCGGCCACGATGCAGGTCGCAACCTCGGGTATGGATGTTCCCAGAGCCACCATAGTGAGTGCAATGATTGTATCGGGTACATTGAGGGCCCGGGCAATTCCGGTAGCCGAGACGATAACGAAACGGCTTGAAACAATGATGCCTAGCAGACTGAGGGCGAATACTACCGCGATCTTGGGAATGGGGGAGTCCATGATGTCACTGACTTCCTCCAGTTCGATGTCTTCCTTGAAATGGCCACGCTTATGCTGAACGTAGAGCATTACGATATAACCCAGGAAAAGAGAGACAAGTACACCGCCTTCCCAGCGATCGAGCGTGAAATTCGGAAATACGAAGGCAAAGGTCAGCAGTTGTATCATGAGAAGAAAAACGCCCGATGTCTTGAGTATCCGCGGCATTATCATTATGGGAGCTACCGAGAATACACCGGCGAGCGCGAGTGCAAGCCCATCGTCGCAGATAACCGAACCGATTGCATTTCCCAGCGCCATTTCCGGTTTTCCCTGAAATGCGGACATGAGGGAGACCGACAATTCCGGGGCGGTGGTCGCAAGTGAAACCAGCACAATGCCAACCACCAGTTTTGGGATGTTCATCTTACGAGCCAGAGAGACTGAAGAATCTACGAACGCATCGGCGCATTTTGCCAGGATGAGAAAGGCGACTGCAAGGACCAGAACAGACAGCCATAAATTGCTCTCTATGTAGACATACATCGGTGCAAGTTGCGACATTGACTCTCCATCAGGAAAACAGGCTCAGATTTCAAACCATTCGGACACGAAAGGCTGAAAAATAATTATTTCCACAGGTGTTCCGCGAGTCCAAAGTTTCAACCCGACGATCGGGATCAGCGTCCGTTTTCAGGGGCTTTTCGGACAAGCACTAATCTGTTGTTAATAAAGGATATACCATGTCCCCAGTTGATTCGTCTTAATTTCTTGTCTACATCACCTCGGCCTGTATCGTGACCAACGATTGCGGAGAATCGTTTCGGACGCTTTTGTGGCACGATCCACGAGGTATTGGACAGTGAATTCCGCCACAGAATGCCGCACTCGTGTTTTTTATCGATTCGTTTTTTGCCCAACACCAACCAGTCCGGATGCGAACAGTCAATGATATGGTAACAGATTTGCATCCTGTTATAAGGGAGCGGTCGGAGGCGGCAAAAAAGCTTGAACCGCACGTTATGATCATACACAACGTATCCGGCGGGTAGCGGAAGGAATGGCAGGGAAACATTGATACGGTCGACTAAATTTCGAGGTGTGGCTTTACGCGGAATTGTATGGGTTGCTTTGTCTTTGGCTCTGAGTTCTATTGCCACGATAAACGCGGATGCCGCATCGTCACAGACGACGGAACCGAAAACCGAGAGTCGGCAAAAAGAGAACATCCGTACGGAATTTGATCGACTGGTGGGTGCGGGCAGAATCGAGGAAGCCCGACGTCTGCTGTTTCGCCGACGATTGTTTCTGCCTCCCGAAGAACTGCGGGAATACATCCGCCAACTGGCCGAAGCGGAAAAGGGGGGCGGTATTTCCATGACTACCCCGGAGCCGGTGGAGAATACGGAGTCTCCTGAGCAAAAAACGGCGCCTCCCGAGACAACCACTCCCCAATCACATTCCCTGAAGCAGAAAAAGCGCCTCGACAGACCGAAATCCGGCGAAACGACCGAAGAAATGCGGCTTAAACTGGTTGCGCGTCTGAAATCGCTATCACTCGATGGGAAAACCGATCAGGCCCGAAGAGTTCTTTTCGACAACCGTACTCTGTTCACTCCCGAAGAACTGAATTCACTGGTCCTGCGAATCTCGAAGGTTGAGCGGACTCTAGCCGCAAATGAAAGTGATTCATCGATCTCCGAAGAAAACACCGTCTCCACACCGACTTCGACAAGGGCGGATACCGCGGTCGTGGCGAAGAATTCTACGGACACGGCACATATAAAGGATACCGTACAGAGATCCGATCACAGTGATTCGATCGGCGTGATCGAAGAGTATCGACGTTTGATAGGAGAGGGTGAATACGATGAGGCCCGTGCACTTCTCTTCGATAAGCGGCTGATGTTTGAGCCGTCGGTCCGAAATGCTCTTATTCAGGAACTGACGGCGTCTGAGAAGCAGCGCCTGAGTGTCTCCGCCTCGACGCACGACGAGCCCGGCAAAGCCGCGGACAAATCGAAGGAAACAGGGCCGGATACGTCACTGGTTGCGACTGAAATCGGAGAAAAACAAAACAGCTCGGCTGTCCCCACCGCCGATGGGCTCAGCGACACGGCAACGCTTGCCGACCTGCTTCGTAGCGATTTCCCCGAGGAGTTCTGGTCGGGGTTTGGAGCGTCAAAGTCGGTTCATGCTTCGGATACCGCGTACCTTGGATTGAGGTTGAGCCGGTACACGTTGCTGATGTCGACGGGAGGACACGTAGACCTGTCTTTCGGACCACGAATGAACACTGTTCTTCCCAGTTTTGCCAAGGGAAACCTGCAAATGGGCGCGCTTTTCGGAAATTCTCTTCCAGTTCTGGGAATTCGCAACAGCCCGGAAGGCTCGGTCGCTTTCCGCCTTGGTCTGTTTCGGGAACGGACTCCGCTTTACTACGATTTGTCCTATGTAGGTGGAGGAGTTTTCCCGATTCCCGATTCGGACACGAATAGATTCGAAGCCATTGAGGGCTACCAATGGGCTACAGATGTTTCCACAGTCGGTGGATTTGCATTTCGCCTTGGAGAGAACGTCGTGCTCAATGGATATGGACGCGGTAACTGGTGGATACCACCAACGTCGATTGAACCATACGCGGAAGAGCAGTCTCTAGTCGGCGGAGGCGGACACCTTCTGGTGAACCCTTCGCGGCTATGGGGCATACTGGTGTTTTTCGAATCTATCCAGAGCGATTTCCCCCGATGGGAACTACCGGGGGTAAAAGAATGGGGTTCCACCACGGGAGGGGTTGAAGTTCAGGGAAGTGACGCCGACTGGGGATTTCGTTTCGGTGGTACGCTCGAAGGGATTCCGGACAATGCTGTCGGCATTTCAGTTCCCGTTTTTCTCAGAAGGCGAACTTTTTCGGTGAACGTTACCCCACAGCGGTATTTCGGTCTCGATGGTATGGCCGGCACAAGCCGGTTGTACAGCCGAGGACAGGCTTCGTGGACCGGCCTGAAAGGCCGTTTTACAATAGGACTGGGTTTTGAAGGGCACTGGAGAGACGATCATGTCGTTGACAGAATCGTATTTGCCGACTTTTTAGTCAGCGTATGGGGCAATTTCGCCCGCGGCAAAATCCTTTCTCTTACCGAAGACGTTCGGTGGGAGGGGTATCGTGAAGTTGATTACGGCGATACTTTGCAGGCGATCGAGAGCGCCCGCGCAATCGAGTCAATTATCAGGGGACGTGAATATGGAGAAATCCGTTCGCCCGCGCGCGACGCGCCGGTGTCCGCTTCGGCGGTTCGTCTGGGTATGATGTATCACAATCAGGATTACTATAAGCAGAGCATGGCTGATGAAGAGGCTGTTCCGGACACCGGGAAACTGAGTCGTGAAGAATTCATTCAAAAACTGGAATACGACTACAATATGGCCTTTCACGAGGGACGCATAAAGGATGCTCGTGGAATCGCGTACAAACTGTGGAAATATACGAAGGATAAGTGGTGGCATCGTCAATTGCGCAAACTGTTCGAAATGCCGTCCGAGAACCCCGAAGAGCATCGGCCGAAATATCGCCCTCGCAAAAAGAAACGATCAAATACCGCTGAGAAATTCAAAGAAGCCACCGAGGAAAACGATTCCGGAAACTGATATTGCCGGATAGCCGGGGTCTTGATAAATCAATGAGAAAAGGGGGATTCGCCGCTTTTCAAAAGCTGCGCGGACGAGGAATCCGCGGAAACCCTGAATTCGGCTATTTCACCAGTGACCGATCCACATATATGACCGATTCCGGTCGTCGCGAAAGAACTTTGACAATTGGCAGTTCCGAATCATTCTGAAGCATTCTTCCGACCACGTCGGATTTTCCCGAACCGCTCACGATCACTATCACCGTTTTCGCAGCGGATATGACCGCGGGGGCGATAGTAAGACGGTCGCAGGGCGGTTTGGGAGAAACGGTTTGAAGCACGGTTGATTGCATATTATCCAGATACGATCCGCCCGGAAACAGGCTTGCGGTGTGGCCGTCGTCGCCGATCCCCAGAAAGACAGTGTCGAACGTCGGTTGTTGCGTTCCCGGTATGTTCTTGAGTATTGTGAGAAACGATTCCAGGGACGTGGGGAAGTGGTCTTTGTCGGATTCCTTGCCCACCGGTATTAGAAACTCCCGGGTTGCCGTCCCCCAATTACTTTCGGAATTGGAAAACGGAACCATGCGTTCATCAACCGGAAAGTAAGACGCTTTCGAACAATCCGGCTCCAGAGATCTCCAATGCCGAAACAATCGGTGATAAGTCGATCCGCCGGAGAATGCCACATTACCCTGCACCACGTATTCCACTGTTCGACGAGCACAGTCGTCCCAATCTGAAAAAAGGTGCAATGAGGCGACTGATGTCGAAGAAAATCGGATTGTGTTTGTTACCGTTCCAGAGTCCATAATAAACCGAATATCCCTCCTGCAACTGCCGCAACCGCCGGGCTTGAAGTGATTGGGCATGAGCCGGAAATACCACACCAGAAATACCCGATAAAACCACCAACAACCGTACCAATAGCGGTACCGGCAATCCTGCGTATCCACACTCTTGCGCCGGCATTATCCGGCTTCCCTTTATGTTTGTTGTCGGTCTTGCGATGATTAGCCATTTGTCCCGATTTAACCACGGCGGATTCGATTTACCGTTTCGGATAGCTGGGCGGCGGTTTGAGCAAGGATGTCTTCCGACGGTATGTACTTGCACTTTACATCATCCATCATCATCTCAAACCCCATTACTTCAAGGACCTCATGTATTTGCGGAATGCTCTGACCGCCCCAGCCGTACGATCCGAAAGCCAGACCAAGCCGTTTTTTCGGGGACAAGCCTTTCAGGTATGTCAGAAATGCCCCCGCCGTTGGGAGCATGTTGTTGTTGAGAGTCGGGGAGCCGATGCAAATGTACCTGGATTCCTGCAGTTCGGTCATTATGTCCGATATGTGGGTATCCTGGAGACAATAGATAGTCGATGGTATACCAAGAGACTCGAACGTATGTTGAAGTGTTTCCGCGATTTTGCGGGTCGATCCCCACATGGTGTCGTATACAATCAAAGCCCGGTCGTCGGTTTCGTTTGCCGACCATTTGGTGTATGCTGAAACTACATCGCCGATATGGTTTTTCCATATCAAACCGTGGCTTGGTGCTATCATCTCTATGTCGAAATTCGAAACATTCTCCAGTGCCTTTTTCACCTGATTGCCGTAAGGCATCACAATGTTTGCATAATACTTCTTAGCCTCGAACATCATGATATCGAGTGGATACTCGGTGTCGAACCGTTCGGACGAAGCGATATGCTGACCGAATGCATCATTCGAAAACAGAATCTTGTCTTCCGCCGAGTAAGTTAGCATGTTGTCCGGCCAATGTACCATCGGTGTCTGGATGAAGTGCAGAGTCCGGGAGCCAATGTTCAAAGTATCTCCCGTTTTGACCGGAACCAGGTCCATTTTTCCATAATGCGCGGTCAGCCCGTCCATACCTTTTGGAGCAGAAGTATACACCCGGGCCTCTTGCGGCAGCTTCCAGATTTTCGGAAGTGAACCCGAATGGTCCATCTCAACGTGGTTGCTTATGAAATAATCGATCTTGCCCGGATCGATAATCTCCGAAATACGACCGAGCATCTCATCATACAGGTAGTGCTTCACCGTATCGATAAGCGTTACTTTTTCATCGATGATGAGGTATGCATTATAGGTCGATCCCCGCTGAGTGAGGTAGCCGTGGAAATTGCGCAGCCTCCAATCCACACCGCCGACCCAGTAGACGTCTTTTTTCAGTTCTATTGTTTTCATAACGATTCTCCTTCTGTCTTCTATTGAACCCACCCATGTATCCAAAGTAGAGGATTTTGGTTTTTGATATCTAACTAGTGCTTGTCCGAAAAGTCCCTAAAACGGACGCTGAGCCTGTCGAAGCGCCCGTTTTAGGCTGAAATCGCCGGTTTGCTTCATCAATCCGAGCGAAAACAGGACTTTTCGGACGGACACTATCTAACCCAAGTTTCGCAACCAACTCACGGCATTCTGCGTAAACCCTTATGAAACACCAACAGGGCGGAAATTGAATTCCTCCATATATGCAGGTCCA
>CAYFVL010000233.1:0-9538 GCA_964346405.1 uncultured Fibrobacterota bacterium | reverse complement strand
TCAATGGGAACGAAAATCGCCTCGCCTGAATTCACGCCAATTGTCGGACACCACATTAGATGTCCCGTAAGAAGATGTTTATTGGACGAAGTAATTGGGTGGAAGGGATTAAAAAACCGTTTTCCAACAGAAAACGATGAGAAAAACCGTAGGACGCTCGAACGACGAGCCTATCATTGAGATTGCGATTTCTTGGGTTTTGGACGCTTATGCCGAATGGCCACCTCACGCCACATTCCGGTTTGGCGGTCTTTTATCAACTTCAGATGCGGGGTCTGTCCCCCGTCGAACAGCACAATTTCCTTATCCGTTAGCATCGTTTTCCCGTGAAGAACCAGGCCCAAATGGGCGATCGCCCGGTATTGAGTGATCAGATGCCGGGCCATTTTTTCGAAATCACCGCGTGATTCGTTGAACGTGAAATACAACACCCCGATCCCCTCCTGTCGCAGGGTTTCAAAGATTCTTCTCGGGAGCGGGCGTAACTGACGACGACGTTCCAGGTCCTTTCGGGTCAGAATCGATTCTTTGTCGGAAAACAGGACGTATGAGAACGTGGCGTCTTCAATCAGTTCGGACAAAGGCTCGAACAGATTGGTAACGAGGTCGCGATCATTCACGTTAATCTTGTCCAGTTTGCTTTCAAGCACCAGAATATGGCGTTTTTTCTGGTAACGGTAATCAAAAAGCCCATCCAGCTCTTTAATGTTTTCGTAACCGTATTTTCCCTTTCCACTACGTTTAAGGATAACCAGGTTTGGGTATCGCTCGATCTTCAAGACATAGGTGTCGGTGTGTGTAACAATGAAGTTGTTCCGGTTCGCTGGATCGAATCGCTTGTCGAAAATTCCTCCGGTATCACCTTCTTTTGAGAAATGCTTTAGAAAGTATTTGGTGATTCGGCGGGAGATCCGTTCGGCCAGATCGCCCATGATGTTGCCCATCGCTTTGTCTTCAAAGGTATACGGAACCTCGAAGAAATCGCCGATTGTGAAGAGAGGATAGTGGTTCCTGCCGATTTTATATTCCAGGACAATTCGGTCCAGGTAGCGACGATTGGCATTGATCTGATCCCGGGGATTGTGCAGGACATAGGAGCCTTTCACACCATGGTCGCGGGTGATGGAGAGAATATCCTCCATCGGTTCCTCTCGCGAAGGTATCCACCGGACGGGCTGGTGAGCCTGGAAGGGATAATCGATATCCGGTCTAGTGATCGGGTGCTTCATTTCGGCCTATCCGTGATTGTTTTTTTCTCTGAAGATACAACAGTCCAAGCCAACAAAGTCGGAACACCCGGCTTTGGCCTCCGGCAGGGGGCGAACGAGTCAGGACAGTTGTTCACTGCCGGATTCACGACACTATGCCGACCGGGGATACCGCGGTATTCACATTACATAAAGCTACAGTACCACCACCGGTTTACGCAACATCCCGCACCGTGAGCAACGACAACATCTTATACCGTGCCGTCGTAGTATTTAACGAACGGCATCTCACGTCCGCCGGGGGTTACATCCCGCTTGAAAGCATGGTATACTGAATACCGGCGGACCTTACTCTGTTCATTCAACATTTGATACCCAATCTTCGATGCCTTAAGTATGGGAGGAACAATGCCCGCAGCAAGAACCGACACCCTGGTTCAGCACCTCGAAGCTGTTAAGAAGAACGACCGCTCCTTCGAGAATGCATTCCAAAGCGTCGCTCGAATGATTATCGAGGGCGGCATAGAAAAAGTAGTTGCCAACGGCAAAAGTACCTACGATTTTCTCCTCTTTCGCCGTGGAAAGAAGCACGTTATAGGCATGTACGACGAAATCAACAGTTTCGTTTCGTATGTGAAAGACGCCGCGGAGCGCGGGTCTTCGGCCGAGATGGCCTATGTCCTGGTAGGAGAACCAGGTAACGGGAAGACTTTCTTTGTCGAGTTTCTGTGCGACCGCTATCGTGAGTTTCTGAATAAACCTGAGAATCGCAGATATACCTTCCGCTTTGTTCACCTGGACAAAATCGGTGGATACGGAAAGCTGAGCACTATCGAGTCGCAAACCTATGAGGATCCCACTGTGCTGGGAATGAACCTCCTGGAGACGCGGGATCAGAGCCGGGAATTTCTCGGCAGCAAGTTTGGCTTCTCCGAAAAGGTGCTTGAGAGAATATATGACGATTATCGCCCGCTGGGCGCCTGCAGTGGGTATATCCTCGATCAGATTCGCGAACATACCGACGAGAATATCGATGAGATGTTGAAGTTTATCGAGGTGATTCCGGTGCCGTTATCCGAAAGCCTCGGCACCCTGACGGGGAAGTATCCCGCCAAGGATAAAATGACGTCTTCGGCAGTGGATCTTCTGGGTGAGGAATCGATTCAGCGTCTGCTGCACATCGCCGACACAAACAATCCGTACAAATTCGACCTTCGACGAGGCGCTCTGGCGCGGGTTGCCGGTGGTGGCATTCATTTCAGCGACGAGATTTACAAAAACAAGAAAGACCTCGTGCAGGTATATCTGGGAATTATTCAGAACCGCTCTATCGAGATCGACGGATTCAAATGGCCGATTGACTCACTAATTGTCGCCACGAGTAATAACTCCGAGTTCAACCGGTTCCTGTCCGAAAAGGAAGAGGCGCCTATTGTGGACCGCTGCAGAATCTGCTACGTTTCCCATAATACCAATTACCGGCTTCAGAAGAACCTTACTCAGTATGCCCTTGGTTCAAAGGCCCGAACCACTCTCAACAGCGAAGTACTGCATCAGGACCCAAATTTGAACCACGCGGCTTCGGTAGCCGTCGTGCTCTCTCGACTACCACGTTCCGAGAAGCTGACGCCGATAGAAACTTTGAAGCTTGCCGCCGGAGAGGTCGCCGGAGAAAAAAGCATCAAGACTCTGGCCGAGGTGATCGATACGCTCAATCAAGATCCGGTGATCGTGAATCGCTTCGGACAGAAGGGGCTCGGGCAAAGAAATCTTGGGCGCGCGGTTCAGCTCCTGATCGAGAGTTCGGAAACTAATGAAGGCAAGTGCATGTTCGCCTACGATATTTTCCGTTCCTTTGAACGCATAATTCTGGACTATGTGAACGACGCCAACGACCGGAAGAAGTATCTTGATGATTTGAAAATCGCCAAGACGCTCTACCGTGAACGTATTATGACCGAGATGTTCAATGCCTATATGGACGAGCCGCAGGCGATTCGAAAGGATGTCTTGAGCTACGTGAACATGATCATCGGAATCGATGCCGAGAATCTAGGTCCGGATCGGATGTGGAAGTACAAGGATCCACAAACCGGAGAACTCAAAGCACTGAGAATCGACGAGCGATACGTTAACAGCGTCGAGGAACGGCTCGGGCTGAAAACTCGGGAACAGCGGGATACGTTCCGAACATCGGTACGCAAGATTTACGGTCAGAAGATCTCTACGGAGCCTAACTATGATTTCATGGATAATCTGGAACTCGTAAAAGCGGTAACTGATGTGCGACTGAAATCAGATATCGCCGGGGCGGGGAGTCTCGTGGGTGCCCTTGCGAACCGTACGAACGAAGAAAATCAGAAGCTCTATGATCGTATGGTTGAGACAATGCTCAGAAAGCTCAATTACTGTACCACCTGTGCACAGAAAACTATCGAGTATTTCTGCACTCAGGAGGATGAAAGCTGAACCGGCTCCAATCGGGAATCTGCAACAGCTTACGCAGAGTGCCGTGAGTTGATTGCGAAACATGGGTTAATGTAGTTGGATTCTATTGTTGAGAAAACATTTGATTCCAAAGAACCCGGCGGAATCAGGTAATTACAAATGGATACGTCATGACAGATTCCAAACGTCTATACGAAGAATACAAAAAGTCGGGACTCACGCCTCGACAGAACGAGATGATCCGCGGAGAACTCGCCGGTCCGATGTCTCACGAAACACGGCCGGCACTCCTCAAGAACAAGCCTCTCACGAGTGAAGATGTCAGGGTCGGAATCGCGAAATTCGGCGATATGGCATTTCTTCAGGATGAACAACCCGTTCCTGCTCGGAATGTGGGCTTGTCGTCAATAGACGAACTGCTTGAGCGCGATAAGCTTCGGGAGAAAGACGGATTTCCCCGCAAAATCAGAATCGGGAAACTTATCAAACCGGGTAAAGGTGACAAAAACGCCATTGTCGTAGTCCCGACTACGGTTGAGGAAAAGTTTATTCACGATACCTCACTTCATCCCGCCGCGGAACGCCAAATGGGTGGTTCCGGCGGGGGAGACGAGGGCGAAGTGATTGGTGAACAACCGGTGCGTCCGGATCAGGACGGTCAGGGGACCGGCGCCGGACAGGGTGAAGAAGGCGAGCATGAGGTAGAATCAAACGCATACGAACTGGGCAAGATTCTGTCGGAGAAATTCGAACTGCCCAATCTTAAAGATAAGGGGTCGAAACGATCCTTGTCTAAGTTTACCTACGATATAACCGACTCCAATCGCGGTTTCGGGCAGGTGATCGATAAAAAGGCAACCCTTCGACAAATAATGAAAACCAATTTCGCGCTCGGCCGAATCGACGACGTGGATAAAATAAGGCCGGAGGAATTCCTGGTTGCCCCCGGCGATCGCATTTTCAGAATCCTGTCGCGGGAAAAAGAATATGAAAGTCAGGCAATGGTGTTCTTTGTCCGGGATTACTCCGGGTCCATGGCGGGCAAATGCACGGAGATGGTGGTTACGCAACACGTTTTCATTTACAGTTGGCTTCTGTACCAGTACTCCAAACGTGTCGAAACCCGTTTTATCGTGCACGATACCGAAGCCCGGGAAGTACCCGATTTCTATTCGTATTATAACTCAAAAGTAGCGGGTGGAACACAGGTATCGAGCGGCTACAAGTTGGTAAATGAAATTGTCGAAAAGGAAAATCTCGCTCAGGATTACAATATTTACATTTTCCAGGGAACAGATGGTGACGACTGGGATACGAAAGGGGACCGATCGATCCCGGAACTCAAGAAAATGCTCGAATATGCCAACCGTATCGGCATAACCCTCGTCGAGCACGGGTACGCTGCCGGTCAGCAAACCGAAGTGCAGCGATACCTCGAGGGATCCGGGGTGCTGAAACAGTATGCCGATCTTCTTCGGATGGATATCCTCAGCGAGGATGCGGATGAAAGCCGGATTATCGAGAGTATTCGCAAGTTGATTTCGGTGGAGCAGCCCGGGTAACCCGTGGTCCCCCGATGTGGTCTGGGATAATTGCCGCTTTAACAACACGCCAATCACTTCGTCAGTCAGGCTGAAAACCTATGGAACTTATAGATCAGAAAACAAAAAAGATAATGGAGGGCTGCAAGGAACGGGCTCTCGATTCGGGACTGCGGTTTCAGGACGAGACACTGGAGTATGTGGTAACCAACCGCGATCTCCTGGAACTTTCCCCAAAGTACATGATCCCCACTCTGTATGATTACTGGGTGCATGATGTCGAAGTGCTTAAGGGGAAAGGGAAGTATGAACTGTATCCGCATAATCCGTATGAAACGGTAATCAATACCCGTCCGGCAATCTCTTTTTATAATGATAATAATCCGGATTGGCTCAATGTGATGATTTTCTATCACGTACTGGGTCATGTTGATTTTTTTCAGAACAATGTCTATTTCCGAAATACCTGGGACTACGATTTCACCGGTCGGGCCCTCGCCGATAAACGCTTGATCGCCAAGTTACGCTCCGAAAAGGGACGGTGGGTCGATTATGTTATCGAGTTTGCCCGGGGAATCGACAATATCGTCGGATACCATGACGAGCTTTCCCGGTTCGATAATCCGGCAAAACATCCGGCCGAAGCAACAGTTGATTTCTACTTCGATGTTTTCCTGCAGAAGGTCCGAAAAGTTTCGATCAGCGAATACATGAAGGAACTGGAGCGATACAATGCCGCTAAACGGGCTAACGAGAAGACTGCGAATGAGATATTTTTCGCGTCGGTGCGCACGAAACATCCCGAATTCGATCCGATGCTTGAAAAATATCTGAGCAGCAGACGAGAAAGCCATCGTGATGTCCTGCAGTTCGTCATGCGCCATTCCGGGTTTCTGGCGCGAGAAGAAAACCGCTGGATGAAATCGATTATGGAGATTGTCAGGAGTACATCTCTTTTTTTTCAGCCGCAGATACGCACGAAGATAATGAACGAAGGGTGGGCAAGTTACTGGCATGAGCGGTTATTTCTCACCGACGACCGAATCGAGGGGCACGAAATCGACTTTGCCCGGACCCATGCGGGAGTTGCGTCGTTGCCGCGGGTCGGACTGAATCCGTACGCTCTGGGTATTCGTCTGTTTCAGTATATCGAGACACTGGGTGATACCGGGCGAAACAGTATGGCGTATCGCCTGCTGAGAGATGCGCATGAAAGGAAGCATTACGATACCAGGGCCGGCAAGGGGAGCCGTCTGGCATATGACGTCAGGACTAATCTCTCCGACTACCTGTTTATCGAAACCTTTGTCGATCAGGATTTCATGGACAAGTTTAACCTTTTCGTCGCGGGGCGAAGGCTGAATCAGGATCGTATGGTGTGGGAATACTACGTTAAAAGCCGGCGCGTAGAGGATTACAAGCAGATGTTGCAGACCGAAATGTACCACCCACCGCATATTACCGTTGACGTCGATGGGTCCGGAAAGGACAACACGCTCAACCTGGTGCACCATTTCGAGGGGAAGCCTCTCGTCGCGGATTATGTCGCAAATACCATGCTGGGGGTCGAATTTCTCTGGGGGGCACCGGTAGAGCTGGAGACTCACGAAGTAGTGTCGGTAAAGGAAAAGAAGAATGACCAGGGGAAACGCGTTGAAGGCGAAGAGCCGGAAGTGAAATGGCGCAAAGTCAAATTCCGGATGAAAGACAAGAAACTCACCAAAATGGAGCTATAGAAACGTATGGATACGGTGAAACGAGCGGTGAGCAATCTCAACAGACGAATGACCGATAAAAGCCGTCGACCGCCGATGCCGTTCGAAGAGTTCCTTCGGGAAACAGTCGAACAGCCGGAAACGGTGCTTCGGAATGTCTTTCAGGTCCTGCACGATATGATTCACTGGTACATTGGAACCGGTGTGGATGAGTATCCGGAAGACCCGGAATCGATTCATTATATGCATTTCGATTGCAGCAGGCTTTTCGAATTGGATACCGACCGACCGTTTTTTGCGGATCGAATATTCGCTAATCGGCTGGTGAGCGCGGTTGAGAGCATAAAACGAGGAACCCAGCAAAATAAGATCTACATTTTCAGGGGGCCTCCCGGGTGCGGAAAAAGTACTTTCCTTAACAACTTGTTGCGGAAGTTCGAGTCCTACGCGAATACCGCCGAAGGTATGCGGTACGAGATGGTCTGGCGATTATCGCCGAACATGTTCGGGCGTAACGCAATGCAGTCTTCATCGCCTGCAATAGAAAAGCTCGCCTCTATACTAGGTCAGGATTTGGAAAAACACCTGGATGCGGTGAACGATCATCACGTGGCGGTTGCCAAAGACGGCAAAATAGAAATTCCGTGTCCGAGTCATGATCATCCTATTCTGATTATCCCGAAGGATTACCGACGGTCTCTGTTTCGTGACCTGTTTGGCTCGTCACCTTTTCTTGAACGCCTTTTCAACGACCGAGAGTATAACTGGGTTTTTCGAGATAAACCGTGCACGTTCTGCAGTTCTCTCTATCGCTCTCTGCTTAACACGGTAAAGAAACCCGACGAAGTGCACCGGATGATCTATGCTCGTCCGTTTCGGCTGAACAGACGCCTCGGAGAGGGAGTCACGGTGTTCAACCCCGGAGATCCGCCTCCAAAATCGATTGTCGTTCACAATCCAGGGATACAGTCGACTCTGGATAATCTTTTGCAGGATGCCTCCGAGGTCCGGTATCTGTACTCTCGATATGCGCATACCAATAACGGTGTTTATGCTCTGATGGACGTGAAAAGCCATAACGTTGAACGGCTTATCGAGCTTCATAACATTATCAGCGAAGGCGTTCACAAGGTTGAGGATATCGAAGAGAATGTCAATACGCTTCTCCTGGCAATCATGAATCCCGAAGACGAGAAGAACGTCAAGGAGTTTCGGTCCTTTTCCGATCGTATCGAATACATCACCGTTCCATATGTGATGGATCGGGACACCGAGGGGAAAATTTATCAGCATACATTCGGTGCGAATATCAGGGATCGCTTCCTGCCGCGGGTCGTAGAAAATTTTGCACGAGTGATTATCTCATCGCGAATGAATGCGCGATCAGAGGCAATGCTCGAGTGGATTGGCGATCCCAAGAAGTACAGCCTGTATTGTGACGAAAACCTGCAGCTTCTTAAAATGGAAATCTATGCGGGCATAATCCCGTCGTGGCTTGACGAAGGAGATCGCAAGAAACTCACCGCGAAGCGCCGAAGGAGTATTATCGCCGAATCGGAGCGCGAAGGAGCCGCCGGTATATCCGGCCGAGATTCCATTAACATATTTAACGAGTTCATAATGTACTACGGCAAGCAGGACAAGATGATCAATATGTCCATGCTGGTGGATTTCTTCACCCGCGGCAAAAAAGACCTGCTTCGCTCCATTCCCGCGGGATTCATCGAGTCGGTTGTGCGGATGTACAACTACACGGTTCTTCAGGAGGTGAAAGAAGCGCTGTATTACTACAATGAAAAGCAGATCTCACGTGACATTCAGAATTATCTGTATGCAGTCAACTTTGAAACTGGAACCGAGATCAGCAGTCCGTATACCAAAGACAAGCTTCTTGTCAGCGAAGAATTTTTCGAAGGAATTGAGATGCGGCTTCTGGGAGCAAAAACCGCAACGTCGGATCGCCAAAAATTCCGGGAATATGTACAGCGCGAATACACCACTCGCGCAATCACCCAGGAGATGGTGGGGGACCGACGGCTCACCGATACCAATATCTACTCCCAGCTCCACGATCGGTATTTGCAGAACATCAAAGAAAAAGCACTCGATCCCTTCCTGGAAAACGAGAATTTCAGAAGAGCCATCAAAGAGTACGGCGCCAAGGATTTCAAAGCCCACGATAAACGCATCCAGGAAGATGTACGCTATCTGCTGAGAAATTTGGAGGAGAAGTTCGGGTATACCGAAAAAGGAGCGCAGGAAGTCTGCATGTATGTCATTGACAACGATCTGGCGAAGACATTCGCGGTTTCCTGATTTCGGGTTGAACTTTGTTCAGTGAAGAGGCTACAAGCGGGGCGGTTTTGCCGTCTGTTTGTAGCCTCTTTTGGGTATGTCCATGGCCCGGGAAGAAGTCGGTAACAAGAGGAATAACGGAGCGCACGGAGATCAAAGGCCTTTTTTTCTTCTTCCCTTCGGGGACGGTCAGGCTCCTGTTGTGTTCAGCAAGAAGAAGCGGCTACGCCCCGCTAAGTTAACCCAAGTTTCGCAATCAACTCACGGCATCCTGCATAAGCCGGCGCGCGATTCATTGTAGAAAAATGCTCAAGGTATCTCCCCGGATACC
>CAYFVL010000232.1:0-9643 GCA_964346405.1 uncultured Fibrobacterota bacterium | reverse complement strand
CCTTCCCGATTGAAATCGGGACTCGGTTTCCGTTTTCGAGGGTTTTCGGACAGGCACTAAGTCATCTCCGCACAACATCTTACGCACACAGCCCTTACCTCGTTTTGATGAATTCCGGCAATTCTCCGGTTTCTTCCGGCCACATGTATTTTTATCCGCTATATTTAACCCGACTTCGACAATCGACTCACGGCATTCCGCGGTTATATTTTCAGGATCTTCTTACCTGAATCCCGACCACCACGTACAGGAATCCGCAACCAGAAACAAATAGTGAAGAGGCAAATGAACACAGAAGAAACCAAACAGAACCGGCAATCGTTCGCCCAACTGGGTCTTTCCGAGGGAACCCTGTCCGCCATTGTGAAAAAGGGGTTTGAAGAGCCGACTGAGATTCAGTCCATGACTATCCCCGTTATGCTGGGTAATGAAAAGAACATCATCGCTCAAGCACAAACTGGTACGGGAAAAACCGCTGCATTCGGGCTTCCGCTTATAGATATGATAGATCCGAAAGTATCAAAGGTTAAAGCGCTTATACTTGTTCCGACCCGGGAGCTGGCAATTCAGGTGGCCGAAGAAATCAATTCCCTGAAAGGGCAAAACCGGATTTCAGTCATACCGATTTATGGCGGCCAATCGATAGAGCAACAATTCCGACGACTGAAAAAGGGCATTCATATTGTCGTCGGATCGCCGGGGCGAATTATCGATCACCTGAATCGAGGGACTCTCGCTCTTGACGAAATCGATCACCTCATCCTGGATGAAGCCGACGAGATGCTCAACATGGGGTTCATCGAGGATATCGAAACTATAATGGAACACACGAACCCTGAAAAGAAAACGCTCCTGTTCTCCGCGACAATGCCCGACCGCATCAAGGCTTTGGCTCGCAAGTACATGACCGGATATGACTTGTTGAAAGCCAAAAAACAACAACTGACGGTCGCCCTGACGGAACAGATCTACTTCGAAGTGAGGGCCGGGGACAAATTCGAGGCATTGTGCAGAATAATAGATATGGAACCCGGATTCTACGCGATCGTTTTCTGTCGTACGAAAAATGATGTCGATACCGTTTCGAGTCATTTGCTCGACCGAGGGTATGACGCCGAGGGACTACACGGAGATATCTCGCAGTTCCTACGGGAAAGAACACTGAACAAGTTCCGCAACAAGCGAGTGAATATCCTTGTAGCCACGGATGTCGCGGCCCGAGGAATCGACATTGAAAACCTTACGCATGTAATAAACTATTCGCTGCCTCAAGACCCGGAATCCTACGTGCATCGTATTGGGAGAACCGGAAGAGCCGGCAAAGAAGGTACCGCGATTACCTTTATCACGCCCAGCGAATACAAGCGTTTGATGTTTATTCGACAAAAAGCAAATGCCGACATTAAAAAGTCCAGGGTTCCGAGAGTAAAGGATATTATACGGGCAAAAAAGCAGAAAATTTCTCAGGATCTGGAGCGTGTTCTCAGCGAAGATGTGAACAAAGCGTACACTACCTGGGCCGAAAAACTGCTTACCGACAAAGACCCGAACGCTCTGGTAGCCGGTCTGCTGAGCTACTGCTTCGAAAACGAACTGAACCCCGAAGGCTACGGCGAGATAGAAGAAATATCTGGCGGCGGACGTCAACTGGACAAACAGGGCAAAGCGCGTCTGTTCATAGCACTTGGCCGCAAAGACAAGTTACAGCCGAGACGTCTCGTTGAACTGCTCATGAGCAGAGCGCCGATACGCCCCAATGAGATTCGTGACGTTATGGTGAGCGATACGTGTTCATTCGTTACCGTTCCCTTTCACAAAGCAGAAGAAATCGTGCGTAGCTTTCACCAGAAAGGTCGGCGTCCATTGGTGAGTCATGCGCGGAACAAAGGATAGATTGCGGAAGCTCAATCTCGCTCGGCTGGGACGCCATACCGGCATGACCAGAGCTTCCGCGGTGGAGGTCTCTAAATATTGCGACTGCGCTCGATGCATCGCTCCGCCAGGTACGGCGGTACTGATCGATGGGCCGCAATACCATACCTGATTCCGCGCCTTTACCCGAAAACTTTTCGGTGAATGTCGCGGCTCAGCTCCATCGACTGCACTATTGCTTCCGGCGGCACCCTCGTGGGACGGTTCTCCACGATGGCGTCAAAAAACTCGCAAGTTTCATAATAGGTGCCGTTGAAGACATACGGTGGTTGGTTTTGCGCCGGACTTTCGGAGGCGACCAAACTACCCTTTTCCCAGAAGGTGAAGTCGCCCGGGTCTTTCTCTCCAACTCGAACTTCAGCCAGATACTCGACGCCATGAAGGGTGTACTGTTCGCGACGCGCTCCCGCCGCGGGCAGTAATTCCAGAAGACCGGAAGTCCCATTTGCAAATTGAAAGCTCACCACTACCCATTTTTCCCGTCCGCTTCCCGATGCCATGATCTCATGAGAGACGATGTCTCCGCAGATATAGCGCATTGTATCGATAGCGTGTAGCCCCGCATCGATGATGAATTCCTCTTCGAATCGCGCCTCTCGTAGCATTGTTGCCCGAATATACTCCGGAATCCGACCTTCCAGACGCCGAAGGGCCGCATTCAGAGCCGGGTCGAAACGACGGTTGACACTTACCAAAACCGGAACACCGGCCAACCGGCTCATTTCCACGATTCCGTGCGCCTGCTCCAGGTCGGCTCCGAGAGGCTTTTCTACAAGGAGTGGAATCTCCCTTTGCAGTATCCGCTCCGATATTGATTCCGTCAATTCGATGGGTGTTACCGCGACACAGGCATCGAGCGATTCGGACGCCAGAAGCGACTCTACATCAGTATATGTTTTCTCGAATCCAAATTCCTTTGCCGTTTCCGACGCCTTACCGGGATCCTTGTCACAGAGTGCCGCCAGGCTTATCCGGTCGGGAAACGAATCTCTGTAAAACGCAAGAGAGGGAACATGTGAGCTGAGGCTGTGCCTTCCAGCTCCGATCAGGGCGACATTCAACTTTTTCATAGAATCCAATCCGCTTGGGTTTCGGGTTTATCGACTTCGGGGGACCATCGAAAGCGAAAAGTGTTGGTGAATTTTGTGGAGCCAGGCATTGAACGTCAAAGGCGATTTTTAATCCGAATGGCTTCGCCAGCCTCGATCGGAAGTCCCCGCAATGCCACCGACACGGAGTTCGAAATCGTCTGGATTACTCGCGTTTTGCTTCGCAACCTGGTAACTTACCAGATCATCCTGATACAGTTGAAATATTGATTGATCAAAAGTTTGCGATCCGTATTGTGAGTATCCGTCACGCACGGCTTCCGTAATCAATGAAACTTTGTCATGATCACGGAGATACTCGCTTATGGTTGCGTTATTGATCATTATCTCGGCTGCGGGGACCCGGCCTTTGCCGTCTTTTCTGGGTATAAGCCGAAGCGAAATCACCCCGACCAATACACTTGACAATAACAAGTGCACCTGGTGGTGCTGGTGCGGTGGGAAAAAAGAGAGTATTCGTGATACGGTCTCAACGGCGTTCATGGTATGAAGTGTGCTCATCACCAGATGCCCGGTATCCGAAGCACTCAAGGCAGTCTCGATAGTCTCTCTGTCCCGAATCTCACCAATAAGAATGACATCGGGGTCCTGACGAAAGCTGGCGCGGAGCGCATGGGCGAAACTGCGCGTATCCGTGCCAAGCTCTCTCTGCGCAATAATGCTCTTATTGTCCGCATACAAAAACTCAATGGGGTCTTCGACAGTTACGATATTGACCGCCGTCGTATCGTTGATATGCCTTATCATCGAAGCCAGCAGGGTTGATTTTCCGCTTCCCGTGGTACCCGTCACCAGTATGAGTCCTCGTTTCTTCATGGCAATATCCAGGATCACGCTCGGAAGATTTAACTCATGGAAAGACGGCACAACTGTTTTGATGGATCGAATGGAAATCGACGGTGTTCCACGCTGTTGTGCCACATTGAGTCGAAATCGGCCCACTGATGACAGGCCTACACCGACATCGAGCTCCAGGTCCCGTGAATACCTCGTTAGCTGCTCTCCAGTAAGTAAAGTTTTTAGAATATTCTGGATATCGTCCAGGGTCAGCGGAGAGGTTTTGGCGTGGTACAGTGCCCCGCTCACTCGAAAAATAGGTGGGCACCCGACCCGTATGTGCAAATCCGACGCATCCTGATCGATCATTGTCGACAACATGCGGTGTATGTCGTTCATACCGCGACCTCCACGAGCGCACGCGGAGTATGGGTCAGCAACTGCGCTCCGTCTTTGGTTACTGCAAGCATATCCTCAATTCGAACCCCGCCAGTTTCCGGGATATATATACCGGGCTCGATCGTAATCACCATTCGCTCACGGAGTTGAGTGGGATCGGTGGCGGAAATACGAGGCCTTTCGTGAATGCGAAGACCCACCCCATGCCCGGTCGCATGACCGAAGTATTCCCCGAATCCCTCGTCGCGGATTACCGAGCGGGCATACTCATCAACTGTTTTAGAGGCCAAACCCGCTTTGACTCGCCTTCGCGCGTTTGTCTGCCCCGCGGCAACCGCCGCGTACATGCGTTTCTGAAGATCATTGGCAATTCCCATTACTGCCGTGCGCGTCATATCTGAGCAAAACCCTCGTATTGTACATCCAAAATCGCACAATACGAAATCACCCCTTTTCAATCGCCGGCCTCCGGGTGTTCCGTGCGGCAATGCGCTCCGTGAGCCGAAGAGAACTATGGTCGCGAATGATGGCCCGTCGGAGCCGAGATCGGAACAGTAGCGCTCAAGTAATTTCGCGGATTCTCTTTCAGTCAGTCCTTCACGCAACGACTCAAGCCACATCTTGTAAGCACGGTCTCCTATACGAGCCGCACGGCGGATCAATTTGAGTTCATTGTCGAGTTTCGTGAGCGATATGTCCGAAACCGCACCACTCAATGGAATAAATCGTACCCCCGTCACTCGCTTACGCATGAGCTGTAGTTGATCCACCGTCATTTGGTCTGATTGATACCCGATCCGATTCCCTTTGGCGGTATTCTCCAAAATGAAGTTTGTCGACATTTCGCGAATCTCTACGAACTGCCAGGGTGGATTCTCTTCACAATGCTTTCGAGCCTGCTCCCGGTATCGAAAATCAGTAGCAAGGAGAGCTTTTCCCGCATTAACAAGAAGGAATGCATTCGATGAGCGAAACCCGGAGATGTACTCTACATCCACAACATCAGATACAAGAACATGAGTACAATTGCAATCCCTTGCCAGTTTACGCACTCGTTTGAGCCTATCGTTACGTACCACGGTCTATCCAGCTTTCACAAAGTAAGGTTCGGGGGTACAGTTGGCATGGAAAGAACCGGACAAATGCTCTGGTAAATATGGAATGTAGATATGCCCCGATCCAAGCTCTCCGCCCCCCCCGCGGTTTTCACCCTCCGCCTATTTGTTCTTTTTTGTGCGGGGTTTTCTCTTCGTCTGCCGTTTGATGCGTTCCTTGACCTTTTTCTTGATTTTCACCCCTTTTAACGGAGGTTTAGTTGAATTACCGGCGTGACCTTCCCGTGTCGCGCCTGCCGATTTGCGGTGTACTTTGCCGTCCTGCTCGCCCGGAAATCGACTTTCCTGCTCATCCGACCGTGTGACCGCCGCCTCGATTTCTTTTATCCGGTCCTGTATACGCTCGTTGTCCGGGTCCTTGGCCGCCAATCGCCGATAGATCTCGAGCGCCGGATATGGTTGTCCCTGCTGGAAGTAGATATCGGCAAGCGTAGGTGTCAAGACATGATCAGGTATCGATGCCCCCATGCTCTTTTCCGGTTTCCCTTTTCTTCCCGGGTCTCTGCCTATCGCCGCATCTTCTTTGTAATATGTTTCATCCGAGCTTTCGGAGGCGACGTTTTCGAATCGGCCTGACGGTACGAGGGTTTCGGAGGATTCCGACATTTCCGATTCTTCAGGGGATTCCAAAGTCTCCGACACCGGCTCTTCTGAGTCGTGATCCTTCGATAATTCCGATTGCTCCAACGGTTCGGGTATTTCGGAAACGTCTTCTTCAGTCAAAGCCGATTCTCCGGAAGTCTGCTGGACTTGTGATTTGTCAGAACCGTCCCGCGCTTCCGACTCTTCCCGAGGCGCCGAATCGTTCCGGGAATCCTGAGAGGTCGCGGATTCACCCTCGACCGTATAGAAACCGGGGCTCACTTCCTCAGAGTCCATTTCCTCATCACCGTCGTCGGGGATGGTGTCCTCCAGAACGTCTTCGGTAGAAAACATTTCGTCGAGTCGTCCGGCTATATCTTCACCCGAGATTTCCGGTGCATCGTCGTCAATGCCCTCGATTTCGTCTTCCAGTGTATCGCTGAAATCGGTGGAGAGCGTCGGTTCCCGACCGGCAGTTCCTTTGTCAATCTCCCGTGAAGGGACTTCATCGTCATCTTTTTCCGACTGAACCGGGATTCTTTCTGTATAAGATTGCGCCTGGCCGCCGTCGGTATCTGAACCGAATTCGGATATTTCCCCCGAGACAGCCTGCTCGGAATCAGCATTGAACGACGTGGGCGATTCACGGTCTCCATGTGACGACTCCGGCATTGGAGTCTCTTGATCATTACGCGCCTCTTCGCCGGCTTTTCGAGAAGCCGACCTGTCCTTCGACCCGAATTCACCAGTAGTCAACCCCGCGGCATGTCGCAGAGCGTTCCTGTCCATGACGATCGTTTCACCGGTTGCCAACCCATCGATGTCGTCTTCGGAGGCGTCGTCCATAAGCATTTCGTCGATATTTATGTGTTCTTGCCGCTCCGGAGTTTGCCTGGAGGCATCTTTGCCGGGCCGATCCAGAATGATGGTGTCCTCATCCGCCTCGTCCGAATCCTCCGGCGCCGGTTCTTCCACATGGTCAAGCGTTTCGACAATTCCGGTTTCGGCATTCTCGATCGTCTCTACTTCATCGTCATCCAAATCCCGGCCGCCCAGGTCTAACGGCTCGAGTACTTCGTCGTTTTCCTCCTGAGCCTGTTCTCCACCACTTCTGGTTTCCCCGGTTTCATCACTCCGATTGAATCCTGGTAAATCCCTGCGATCGAGTTCCATCGTTCGGGCGAACTCATCCGATTCGTCGGCATCCTCTTCCCCGGACTCCACAATGGCGAAATCTTCATCTTGTTCGGATGTGATATCCGTTTTTTCTTCACTTTCGGTTCCAGTCTCCGATATACCCTCTCGATTTTCGGCGGGTCCGGACTCATCGAACGTAACTGATTCCCCGAACATTTCCCGATCGAGAATCATCGTTTCTTCACCGATTTCGGCGGTATCCTGGACATCCTCTCCGGCAGTTTCCCTTTGTTCGTCGGACATCATGTCGTCGATTCGATCCACAACATCATTTCCAGACACATGACTTTCTTCGCTGTCACTCGTCTCCGCTATCGAGGTTTCGCTGTTGCCGGCCGCTCCCAAGCCCTGTAGCGTACTCAGATCCGGCTGATCCAACTCCGCGGTCTGACTCGAGGCATCCGATTCCGAAAGACTATCCAGGTTGACATGATCTTCGGAATCAACGGATTCGGAATCGCCCAGAAGCTCATCGATTCTCCCGACGATATCGTCCCCGGAGACTTCATCCGGATCGGTCTCGATAACTATCCCACGATCCTCTTCGCCGCCATCCCCGCGATCGAGTGATCCCGACGGGGTTTCGGACTCGGATGTTGCCGTCGTTTCCGTATCCATATCGGAATTCTCACCGATGAGCAGGTCATCGTGTTGGTTCTCTAAACCGTGCGCCATGCTATCGGAATCAACAGGGTCCTTCAATTGCCGTGCTTTGTTGTCGGACTCCATGGTTTCCGAATCCAACTCAAGTGTTTCCGCGCCAGAAACATAATCCGCGTCGCTGTCGGAGCCGCCGGAGAAAACCTCATCCATTTTGTTGACAATATCGTCCCCGGAGACTTCATCCGATTCCATATTTAACGAAACCGGTTCTTCGGGCATTGAACCGGTCAAATCCGTTGCGGTATCTTCGGGTGAAAGATCAGTCGTAGAAGTGTTCGTATCTTCGGCAGTTCCTTCAGAGGCAAACAGCTCATCGACTTTGCCCGCGATATCGTCTCCCAGAATCTCATCAGAATCCGGCTCGGATTCGGCGGTCCGGACCGAATTCGTCTCAAGGTCTTCCGAATCCTCGAGTTCGATAGTGGCCGCCCGAGAGGAATCGTTTTCATCCGGCACGTCGTCCGACGAGAACAACTCATCTATCTTGCCGACGACATCGTCTCCGGAGACCTCGTCCATATCACTATCTTCGTGGTCGGATTGTTCGACCGTACTCATCCCGTGCATTGGATCGGAAACAGCACTATCGCCTGTGTCAAGATCGTCATCACCGGATCGACCGTTTTCGGGGGCAGCTCTTTTGCCGCTCTCCTCATGCGAAAAAACCTCATCGATTTTCCCGATGAGATCGTCACCGGACACATCGTCTTCATCTTCTTCGGTGACATCATCCGAACTCTGCCCGAACCCGGCACTCTCTTCCTTGCCGAAAATCGCATCCATACGGCTGGTTACATCGTCTCCGGTCACCTCGCCGTCATCGGGCTCCTCACGCAGAATAGGTATGGTTGGCTGAAGCTCGCCCAGATCATCGACGGCCGGTCCAGGTTGCCCCTCTTCGATTTTCGATTCATCGCTCTCATTGCCGAACATTTCCTCAAGTCTGCTCGAGACATCGACACCAGTGATCTCATCCGAATCGAAATCTTCGCCTTCAGTACCGGTTTCCGGAGGGAGTGAAGTTTGTTCCTTCGATTCAATCGAATCCACGGGAGTCGTAGCGGCATCAGTCTGAAGCGAGCCAATATCTGAAAGATCTATTTCCTCGGTTCTGCCTGAAGAAGGAACGGAGGTTTGCGGCCGGGTTGCCGCAGAGGGAGTCTCATCCTGAACAACTGCAAGAACTTCGTTCTTGCCGTCTCCTTTGTAGAGTCCGGTGAGATGAAGCAATGTCGGGTTTTCCGGATCCATTCTAAGCAATATGTTGTAAAGATCACCAGCTTTTCCTTCTCGCCCCTGTTTGGAATAGATGTCGGCCAGCATCTTGATGGCCATCTGGTTATTCCGATCCAGGCGACAGGTTTCGGTGAATTCGTGAAGTGCATGGTCAAAGCTTTCCTGCTCAAGTCTGCATCTTCCCAGAATTATATGACCGGTAGCATAATCAGGGTGTTTGTTGAGCCCATCCGTACAGATATCTATAGCTCGCTGTACGTCGCCTTTTTTGCGATACGCATCCGCCAGTCGAGCGAAAGCAAGAGACTCGGGATTTTCTTCAACGCGTTTCTCCAGGGCCGGAAGCGCCTGATCGGAACGTGAAGCCATGCACAACCTCCATCTCATCGAGACGTCCTTCCCGATGAGTTCCGCAACCTTATGAATTCAAGTACACAGTACGCCGCCTAATTAGTGGTCTGTCCATAGAAAAGCTTTGCCCGAAGAGGCAGTTGGCGGCGATTTGTCCGTAACCTACTCCGTAGAGGACTTCTCAGTAGCAATTCGTGGCGACTGCTTCTTCTGGAACTCCCGGGCAATACCGAGGGAACCCAAAGAAGATCGGAATAGTACAAATAGTACGTATGTTAGAGC
>CAYFVL010000231.1:0-9684 GCA_964346405.1 uncultured Fibrobacterota bacterium | reverse complement strand
AAGGAAAAGGATGGTGCTCAAGGACCTGTGCGCTTCGGTGAAAAATGAGACTGTTATGCGGTTTTATTCGGACAGACTTACTCCATGCGGTGTGGTATCGATCATTTCACGAAGAGTTACCTGGGTGGAACGGCTGGATCATTTGTGTATGACGGAGGTAGCGTGGAAGTGGCAACCGTGAATAAAGTACCTAAGTTCATGGGACGTACATACCGATACTGTCGGGTAGCTCAAGGGCGGAAGGTGCGTGGAGTCAGTGCGTTTGCCAGGGTTTTCTTGAACCCGGAAGGTGATGTCAACCACGTTATGTTCAATAGCCCTGATTTTGAGGTACAGGCTCTGAACAAGGAAGCACTCAAATCAGTAGCTGAAATTGAAAACGAGCTGGAAAGACGAGCAAGTGAAAAGGAATATTTGCTTCCTGTCGGGGGAGGGAAAATTAAAGTATCTAAGGTGGTCGCCACGGATGCCTTTGATAGCTATATACCCGCAGATGACCGGGAAGAACCGCTTTTGGTGCCGGCGGTTTCCGTTCGCGTAGAGATTGTTCTCGAAAACGGGAAACAAGTTCTCGAAGAATGGCAGTTTTCTCTGGTTAAGGAAAAGTGACAAGAAACCTGAGTACATAACCTGAAGCTCTGCAGTGCAACGGGAAGTTGCTTTTGACTTCCCGTTGCCATTTGAAGTTGCTGCACCTCACTTTTGGTTATCCAAATGATAATTCCGGCCTTATCAATACGATAACTTCCCTTCCATCGGGGGTTGGAAAATAGTGAATTGGTGGTAGCTATTTGCCGGAAATACTTCGGTCCGGCGGGTTCGTGATGGTATCCGGCATTTCGTCAGTCCATCTCTGCAATTCTGGGATGATTTCCCAGCAGTTGCTCTGCCGAACATCTGGATGCATTGCGTCCGATGCTTTGTCGGGTCACACCGCTCCCTGTAATATCGGACAAGCATTTTTCAGTTTAGCCCAAGTTTCGCAGGTGAGCGCGCGCAGAATACCGTGCGTTGGCTGCGAAACCCGGGCTGTGGATTACGCAACGAAACCAAAATGAACAACCTCACCCTTCACCCGTCGATCGCCTTGCCAATAACCGACGCAACCTCTTTCCCAATCTCCTCATACGCCTCCGGGCGAAAGTGGACGCCGTCGGGGCGAAGCATTTCGTCGCGGCCCTTTGCCATAACAAATGAAAAAAGATCGTTTACCGGGATATCCATCTCCCGGACCACTTTCAGGGCCGTTTCGTTGTACCGATCTACATCGGCCTCCATTCGCTCGAATCCCTTCACTTCACTGTGAACCTTTTCGTTCACGGGCGTAGTAGTTGCCCAGATGATGCGAGCCTCGGTATCGGCTTTGATTCGGGAAAGAATTTCACGAAGATTCGTTTCATACTGTTCGAGTGTATGAAGAGGTCCGTCGGCATCGCGGAATTGCTTCAGGTCATGGAGACCGGCATTGATATGCACGAGGTCCGGCTTCTGATTTATGACCCATTCGGTGAGATTCAGCACAATTTTCGCGCTGTCGCTGCAATTTTCTTCAGGAGACGATATTTCCGCGGTTCCTTTGAGTTCTGCAACCACGGTCGGCTGATATCCCATGCGAATCGAATCTCCGATCAAAACAACTTTTTTCACCTCTATTTCTCCTCATTCTATCCGGGCCGTAGCCCTGTTCATTGTACGTCGGTTGTAAAAAATGATATTTTGCGCGGAAGGGAGGTTGGTTATGTTCAGGCGAAAAAGGAAATCGTGGTTCCCGCGGGCGGTGGCGTCATTGAGTATCGCTCTGTTTTTCTACCGTGTTGCCCGCATGTTTCTGCGGACGGTATCGCGGGAAAACAAGAAAGGGAAAGATCAAAAGGAGAAGAATTGGCTCAGTCCCCCTTGAGAGGTTCGTGCTTTCTTTTCTTGAAATTTATCAGAAATGATTTATCAAGCTCCGGTGGGTTCTGGTAATATCCCGCGAAACCGGCGTTTTTGAACGCTTTCATGATGGGAATGTATTCGGCATCGAAGATACTGCGATTGACCGCGGGGGCTTCGTGTGACCGGTATACCGGGCGATACTGGGCCATTATGCTCATGGTGATGTCTTCGGGATCATAGGTTTTTGTGAGGAAATCAAGAATTGCCGACGATCCCGCGTGTTTTTCGGGTAGTACCAGATGCCGTATGCAGATCCCCCGGTAGGCAAAACCATTTTCGTCGAGTCTCAGCGGTCCGACCTGGCGAAACATTTCCCGAATCGCGGCACGGTTGCGCTCAACGTAATCGGATGCCGAAGAGAGTGCCACGGCAGGGCCGTTTTCACCGTATTTCATGTCGGGAAGATAGACATCGATAATTCCGTGCAACGCCCGAAGAGTATCGACCGATTCATAGCCACCACAGTTGTATACCAGTGGTATATGCAGTCCGTGCTTCGAAGCGATGCGTATGGCTCGTAGAATCTGAGGAAGAAAATGAGTCGGCGTGACAAAATTGACGTTATGGCATCCTTCAGTCTGAAGCCACAGCATTTTATCCGCCAGTTCCTCGGCGGAGTACCCAATTCCTTCTCCTTCGTGAGAAATCTGGTAATTCTGGCAGAACAGGCATTTGAGCGTACAGTGGGAAAAAAACACCGTGCCGGAGCCGTTTGTACCGGTAATGGGTGGTTCTTCTCCATGATGCGCGAAAATGCTTGAGACTATCGCGGTGTCCGGGGCTCCGCAGAACCCTTTTTCGCCCTCGAAACGCTTCACGCCACAGTTGCGGGGACAAAGGCGACACTTCTGAGCAAGCGCATCCACTCGCGCGATCTTGGTCGTCCATTCGGATTCGGAAAGGTAGGTGTAGCCGGCCGGTTGGCCATTGTTCCCCACGATGCTCCGTTCGTTTTCGTGTTCGGCCGCCAATTCATCCGGGCTGTTGTGGTAAATATACGCCATAATACACCTTTGGCCTGCTAAATCCTATTTTTACAGTACGGCTTCGGGTACGGAATATGCTTACCTGGGTTACCTGCCGCCCATAAATAGTGCTTGTCCGAAAAGTCCCTAAAACGGACGCTGAGCCTGTCGAAGCGCCCGTTTTAGGCTGAAATCGCCGGTTTGCTTCATCAATCCGAGCGAAAACAGGACTTTTCGGACGGACACTAAATAGTATGCCGGGTGGGTGGCCTCTTCCCCAATTTTGCGATAAACGGGAGTTCAAATGAAAGTGCTTGTAACCGGAGGTGCCGGGTTCATTGGAGCAAATTTCGTAAACCATTGGATATCCGCTCACCCCGACGACGACGTCCTGGTTGTTGATGCCCTCACGTATGCGGCCAGTCCGGCACGCCTTCGGAAAGTCGCCGATAATCCTCGGTATCGATTCGAAAAAGCCGACATCCTCGACTATGACACCATGAATGATCTGATGACGGGAGTCGATGTGGTTGTGCATTTTGCGGCCGAGACTCATGTCGACCGGTCTCTTTCGGGGCTCGATGCTGAAAAGCTGTTCAATAAAACGAATCTCGATGGAACCATCACACTGCTGCATGCGGCACGGAATGCTGGTGTTGGCAGGTTTCACCATGTATCCACCGATGAAGTTTTCGGGGATCTGGACTACGATTCGCCTGAACGGTTCCACGAGAACTTCCCATACGGCCCTCATAATCCGTATTCTGTAAGTAAGGCGGCCGCTGATTTCGCCGTTCGGGGTTTCGGACGAACCAGAGGGCTTCCGTTTACGATCAGTAACTGCACCAACAACTACGGACCGTATCAGACACCCGAAAAAATGATTCCCCGCTCCATAGCCATGCTTCTGGGTGGAAAATCACTTCATCTCTACACGGATGCTCAGGGGAATCCCGGGCCGAATGTGCGGGATTGGCTGTACGTTCAGGATCACTGCACCGCAATCGAAAAGATCGTCCTGAACGGACGAGAGGGGGAGACGTACTGCGTTGGTGGAAACTGTGAAATGTCTAACTATCGACTCGTGGAGCGTATGCTGGAGGTTTTATCCGAACTTACCGGACGTAAGCTGACCATGGAGAACAGCGTGGAGCAGGTTCAAGATCGACCGGGCCATGATCGTCGGTACGCAATGGATACAAAAAAAATAGAGACTGAACTCGGATGGAAACCGGCGCACTCATTTGAAACCGGTTTCAGGCAGACGGTTGAATGGTACATCGGCGAGGAGGGAGCCCAATGGCTGAGGAGTCTTGGTGACGCAACAGTGGACGTGCGAATCGGGCAGGGCTCGTCATCGAGGGGAGGATCCTGATGTCGAAGGTGCTTGGCCTGCTGTGCCGCCCGATCGGATGCACGGCAAGGCGCGATCGATGCGAAACCCCGGCGTGTTAAACGAATGAACATTGCTGCCTGGGCATTCGAGCGCTTTGAAGAGCGTGCTGCCGGTTGTCGGATGGTATACTGGGCGGCTACCGAATCCCGCAATCACCTTGGCCCCGCTTTGCGGGACGAAAGGCGCGTACATGCTTCTCCCGGACACGCGGATCGACACGACGGATTCCACGACACATACACATCGTTCGGACCACACACACTCGATCACCTTTGATCCAGATAAACGGCAATAGTTTCAGTTCGTGCCGGGAACCGTGTTTTTCACAATAGGCAGACACCATCTCTCGTTCCGAGGCAAGAAAGAGGTTTGACATTCCGGAAAATCGGAGGGGTTTTGTAGTGGAACATGTGGTCGCCGTGCGAAAATATCAAAGATTAGTTCATGGGAATACACCCATATACGTCGACTCCGCGAGTCCGGACTGGTTTGTACCTACCGAACAGGCGGATCTGATTCTTCGGAAGATCCTCGGGGGCTCGGATCCGGAAGAGACGCTTCGCAGCTACAGAAAAGTATACGGAGGTTCTCTTTCCGCAGGGGCTTTCCAAATGGAAATGCTGCTGCGACGTTTATCTCGGGGTCGGCCGGCGCCATACGAAGGACGATCGGACCACCATCGGCTGGAGAAGTTAAGAGAATGCTGGTTCCATATCACCAATCGATGCAACATGAACTGCCGGCATTGCATGTTCTGCTCCTCGGCGGATATTCCGGAAGATATGCTGCCCGGGGAGCAGTTGATCTCCACTATTCGCCGGGCGGGAGATATCGGATGTCGGATCTTCTATTTCACTGGAGGTGAGCCGCTCGTGTATCCGGGCTTTCCCGAAGTATGCAATGAGGTGCTCGGGATTGAAAATGCTCATCTTGTGATCCTTACCAACGGACGAGCCCTTCCACGTTTCGTGGAACTGCTCAAGACACTTCCTCGGGATCGGACCCATTTTCAATTGAGTATCGATGGAATGGAATCCACCCATGAAAAGATTCGGGGAAAGGGGACATTCTCGGAGCTTTCCCGGGCGTTTGATTTGCTTCGTGAACTCCTGTTACCGGCAACCCCGGCGATGACGGTAACCGAGGAGAATGCCGCCGAAATGGGCGACGTTGTCCGGTTCGCAGCGGAACATGGGGCTCAAAGCGTACATTTCATGTGGCTTTTCCGGAGTGGACGAGCCGAGGGCATGACAGTCCCTCCAGTGAAAAAACTCTTTTCTCATCTCCTTGAAGCCGTTGAGGTTGCCGAAAGACATGGGATCACGATAGACAATATCGAAAATCTTCGCTCTCAGATATTTACCGTTCCCGGTACCCGGTTCGACCTGAGCAATGCGGGATGGGAGAGTCTTGCGATCGGTCCCGATGGAGGCGTGTATCCGTCGTCGGCCCTAGTGGACCAAAAATCGCTTTGCGCAGGGAATATCGAAGACGGACTGGAGACGGTCTGGCGTGAAAGCTCACTGCTTCAGAATCTCCGCTCGGAGACGTCGGCGGGAATGCCGATGGTCGAATACCCGTTCGCGCCACTTACAGGCGGTGGGGATATCGATCATAGCTACATATCGTCAGGATCTTTTGTCGGTGGTGATCCGTACCTTCCGTTGTACGAGAAGATGGCCCTGTACCTCATCAGCCGTGATGTGGAACAGCTTTCGTATGCCGCGGGGGCGGGCTTGCGTCGACGAATGGGCGAGTTTTTGTACGAATGCGATGAAAAGAGTGCGGCGCATTGTTTTACCCATTCCAATTGCGTATTGTCGCTTGCCGATGAAGGCGGACGGGGACTGGTAAAATCTTTCTACGCACAAGCCGCCGAACAGGTGAATGAGGAAATCCTCAATCCCGTTACCTATCCCGAGAGTCAAATCGATCATATCCCCGATGAGTCACGGGTGCGGTCCTATGGATGCGGCAGTCCCGTCCTCGATATAGAACCGACCGAGAGTGAGACAATTGTGGATCTCGGCAGTGGAACCGGCATAGAATGTTTTATCGCATCCCGCATGGTTGGCCCGGAAGGTCGTAGCATCGGAATCGATATGTTGGATCCAATGCTCGAACGAGCCGAAGCCGCCCGGGTAGAGGTGGCGAAGAGGCTTGGCTATAATAACCTGGAATTCAGAAAGGGATATCTCGAAGATCTGCCGATTGAGTCGAAAACGGTCGATGGGGTGATATCCAATTGTGTAATTAACCTGACCACCGACAAACGTCGAACTCTTCTTGAGGTGTTCAGAGTTCTCAAACCCGGGGGACGGTTGTGCATTTCCGATATTGTGCTCGAGCAGGATATCCCCGTCGAAATGAAATACGACACAAAGATGAGAGGGGAGTGCCTTGGGGGCGCAATGCTCGAGCATGATCTCTACGGTATGCTCTCGGATATCGGATTCCGGGATGTATATGTCAATAAGCGCTTCCCGTATCGTGAAGTGAACGGACAACAATTTTATTCTCTGACCTACACTGCGTATCGGCCTCTCGAAACGAAACAGGTCCGCCGTTTGCTCTATCGAGGGCCGTTGACATCAGTGCGAAGCGAAGATGGAACGGTATTTCCCCGAGGAGAAATCGTTGAAAGCACCGAGCCGCTTCATGGATTGAATGCCGAGAATATTCTTGTTCTGGATTCGGCCGGCATTCCCACGAATGCTTCGGATCAAAGCTGTTGCTGCAATTTTACCCCTCCCTCGGTTGAGAACCGTAAGCCCGAAGACGGTGGGAATACATACGATACCACTCGGCACCAAAGCGGGTGCATGGTATGCGGTGCACCTCTTTTATATCTTGAATCCGACACGCTGAGCCGTTGTGCCTATTGTACTGAAGAAATTGCCGCGAATGCTGTTTGTGAACAAGGCCATTTTGTATGCGATAACTGCCATGGCGCCGATGTACACGAGTTCATTGAGCGAATATGTCTGGAGGCACAAGATACCGAAACGGTCGCGTTGTTCAATCGTGCGCGTGCTCATCCCGGATTTCCAATGCATGGCCCGGAACATCATGCACTGATTGCCGGTATTATTGTTGCCGTTTACCGCAATAACGGAGGTCAAGTATCCTTCGACGACATCCGCACCGCGGTGGGACGAGGAAAAACCGTTGCGGGTGGGGCGTGTGCCTTTCTCGGCGTGTGTGGAGCGGCTACGGGCGTGGGCGCCGCTTTCGGTGTGCTCCTGAAGTCTTCACCCTATGAAGGCGATTCCCGGCAGGCCGTGCAGAAAGTGGTAGGGGCCATTCTGGATGAAATCTCTGTTCGTGCGGCTGCACGATGCTGCCGACGCGATTGCCTGACTTCCCTGAGGATTGCGGAACAGCAGGCGGTAAAATATCTGCCGGTCCCGATTCCGTTCGGGGGAGATTTGGAGTGTACACAATGGCCTGAAAACAAAGAGTGCGCTTCCGATATGTGCGGGTTCGCCCCGGACAGATCGGAATAAAAAGGTAAACGGTGGTTCTGCCTTCAGTTGGCCTTGAGCGTGTATCCCAGGTTCAGTGCGAACTCAAATCCCATGTATTCGAATTCGTCCGAGACTGTAGTGGAAGGAAACGCCATGAGGAAATCGATCGCGAAGAGTTCATCAAGAAAGCTGCCGGCAAGCCCCCAGGAGAAGCGGGACACCGTGCGTTGGGGAGGACGTCCGAAATCCGGATGGTAATAGAGATACCGCCGGTATTGAGACAACGGCTTCACTCGGGTGTTGACATGGCCTATATCCGAGGAACGAAACGATCCCGTCCCGGCAAAGTCCCGAAGGAACAGGTATCCCAGTCGAAAGTGCAGAGTGCTGTGTTCCGGGAAGCGAAGTGCGGGTATGGAATGCATGTTTCCCTCGAGGCCGAGATTGAATTTGCGTATCGGCCTTTTGGACTCTCGATATTCCTGGAATGCGCGCCCATATTCCAACCGTAGATTCCCAAAACCGACCTCCAGTAAACCTGTGCCGTAGTTCCGATACCGTGCCGCCGTTCCGATTCCGAAAAGAAGCGATCGGTATTCCCAGGTTGAATCACGCTTTTCTCGTTTGAATTGAAAGGGATTGTCATTCTCCTCGGTCGGCTCCCATTGCGTGACGGCATTTCGCCAATACGTCCACCGCATGGCGGGCTGGAGATTGAAGTCACCGACGTTTACATCTACCAAGGTTTGCCAGTCCCAGGTAATACTGTCACCAACCAGGGCGTCTTCACTGCCGCCACTATTCTGTCGGTTCACACCGACGGCTTCATTTCTTCCGCTGAGTTTGGTCACATAAAGAAACCTGTTTTTCCCGTAGATGAATGAGAAGTTGCTGTACACCGGAAGACCGTTTCCGCTCACATCTATGGACCCGCCGATTTTGGGGACCGAAAGATCAACGAATCGATCCTGAGCCGGAACCATCGAGCCCTTGGGCTCCTCATACAAGGTATCGATGTATCCGGACGCGCCGACCACAAAGCCAAGGCGCACAATATCGTGAAGTTGAGATCCAAGGTGAAATGAGAGGTCTTTTAGCCCGGCTAGTACCCGCCTGTCCGTGCGGGTATCAATACCCTCGACCCCGTAAAAGGCATCGGCAACAAGTCCGAAACGAAGAATCCCTCCCGGAACTCCCGAGGCAAGAGAAAACCCGAAACGCTGAAGAGGAAGCGAGTACACCGTGAGCGATTCGGCTTCGAAAGCCGGTTCCACTCTCGAGCCGGAAGAGCGGTAACCTTCGGTAGAGAGCGCCGGGTCTATTTCCCGCATTTCGATAGTGGTTGGTCTATAATGAAATGCGGCGTAGAATACTTCCGGGCGACCAACCACCAGATAGGGAAGATCGAAGCGGCCGGTACTCTCATAGAGGGAATCCGGTTGTTCCCGAAGCTTCCGCCGGTAGAGATCCATTCGAATCTGCAGATCGACCGTTGATAACTTCGTTTCGAGAAAGCCGATTGGCGAACCGTGGAAGTCGTAGCTGTTGTAAGTCGAAGTATCTGTAAAGGAGATGTATCCGAGAGTCGCTCTCCGAAGGTCCGTGCGAACACCGGGGTGTATGCCCGGTATCTCGCCTCGCGGGGCAGAGGTAAAGAGCAGAATCAAGAAGGGACAGAGTAATCGTATGGTTTTCATATAGCACGGCCGTGGAACTTGGCCCGACTTCGGCAATCGACTCACGGCATTCTGCGTAAGCCGATTGCACGATCTTGACCCAAGTTTCGCAATCGACTCACGGCATTTTGCGTAAGCCGGCGCGCGATTCGTTGTAGAAAAATGCTCAAGGTATCTCCCCGGATATCCCCGCGCTTTTTCTAAGTCAATCTCGCACAACATCTTACGCATACTGCTCTATC
>CAYFVL010000230.1:0-9691 GCA_964346405.1 uncultured Fibrobacterota bacterium | reverse complement strand
AGTGCAGCGCAGTGCAGCGCAATACAACGCTCCGCTCGGGGCATCGCCCCTCGGCACGGCGGTTCTCGACTGGTAAACTTGGCTAAAGGCCTTTGACGGACTCCGTGGTGGTTCCGCAATTTGCGTGCCTTCTATGTCTGTATAGAATAATGAAAACTGCCGAAATCCGCTGTTTTTCCAGAAAGCTACGACCCGGCGGTCGGCCGGTGCTTTGACTTGGCCTAGGCGCGGACATGACGTTTTGTGCCGCGATTTCCAATCACGAGACCCAGTGCGATCCCTATCGCGAGAACGATGAAAAACACGAGCGCACGAGAGACTTGTGCCTGCCACACGAGAAACCGAAGTTGAACAGAATCCGTGTTCTGAAGAGTGAAAATCACGACCAGGATGAGCAGGATTAGCCCAATAATGGTCCCAGTCGTCATGCGTGTGCTCTCGTCATGGTCAACAGCCTGATCATTCCGGTTTTCAGCCATAACACCTCCCGTTTTCGCCGGCATTTCCAGTTTTCATGTGTTGAAAGCAATTTTTATACCAATGGAATGCAATAGTACCATTTCGGCGATTGTGCACATTGTTTGACTAGAAAAGCAAGCTTGTCAGGAGATTTTGTGCCGCACGGGTGAGTGGAATAGAAATCCCGTACAAACCAAGCAAAATAATTGCTATTTCCAGGAAGAATACAAATCCCGCGAGAACGAGGAAATTGCTGAATACGAACATAATTCCTCGGCGCACGCCTTTTCGGCTTCTGCTCACGAAGAGAAACCTGAGTATTCGTGTCATTGCGTTATCTAATCAGCCCCGCGGCATCGATTCGGAAAACAAAAGGCACAGGTTACGAAATAGTAGTACTGTTAATCTAATCAAATACCCTGGATCGGTGCAATCTGTCCGCATCCGATGCCGGGTCACGGCGTCGATCATTTGGCCGCTCGGCGAATTAGTTCCACCCGGTCACTTCTATCGAGAGTGTTGTCGAACATCTTGGTTATGGTCAGAGTCGACCATCCGTCCCCAATTTCTACCGCGACCCCAACAGTGGAGGGGATCTTACGGTAGCTTCCCGATTCCGTTTTGGGGTAGACGGCAAAAATGTCTCCCCGCTGAACACCCTCTGAGCGTCCCAGGTTGATCAAAAATGACTGGTAGAGGTAAGGACTTCGTGTTTCCTCTACCCGGTCCAGTACCGAGCCGGATAGAGAGGTGGTGGGTTCATAATACTCGGAGACCTCGATATCGGAGAAGATCCTATGCGAAGCCACAATATCTTCCGGAAGAATCATATCCGACGCACTCAACACTTCTGCTTCTACTTTTTTTCCCTGTACTCGATGAATCCGGGCGAGACCGACGCGTTGATAGATTCGACAGGGTATGTCCATAAATGAAACAGTTCGCAGAAGGCGGATGATATCGACGGTATCTCCCGCCGCAAAGCACCCTGGAGAATCACACTTGATTTCGATTCTATCGTACTGACGGTAGGTAACCACTGAGCGATCGCCTGGAATTCGGGCACTTCCGGGTTTTCCGCCGCCTCCCCCTTCGCTCTTGCGGATCAGAAACGGGACCTGACGAAGAAACGCCGCTCGAAAGTTCCCCTGTTCGACAGCATCGCGGACAGCCTGGTTGTATACTCGGTTGAGTTCTTCACGAAGAGAATCTGCTTCCGCCTGTTCGAAATCCTCCTCCAGCAGGAATCCACCGCGGTTTGCGAATATGTCGTTCTCAGCGCATGCCTGTTGCGTTGTCGAAAAAAAGAGAATGACCAAAAATGCCGTCAAATTACGAGAATTCATAAACGATCTCGACTGTCGAAGTCGGGTTAATAAGCAGTTTCTCCAGAAAACACCGTCTACCTGCATCATACTCTTCTCGTAATGAAACTGTCAATATTTGCTCTCAAACGCCGCAAACCGTGCGAAATGTATTTTGTCGCCATGAAAACGAACAAAAAAATCGACAGTACCACCATTGAATCGGGAGTAACCGCACCGGCCGGATTCAAGGCGTCGGGCGTAGCCGCCGGAATAAAGAAGTCGCAAGGCCTGGACACTGGTCTGCTCTACAGCGAAGCCGCTTGCTCGAGTGCGGGGACTTTCACGCGAAATGCAGTGCGAGCGGCATGCGTCGACTTCAACAGTTGCAGACTACCGTCCCAAACCATTCATGCCATTTTCTGCAACAGCGGAAATGCAAATGCGTGCACCGGGCAAAGAGGTAAAACCGATGCGGAGACTACGGCCAAACTGGTAGCCGACGAATTAGGCTGCTCACCAGATGCGGTACTTATCGCCTCTACCGGAGTAATCGGCGAATACCTTCCCATGGACAAGATCGAGGCGGCTGTACCCGAATGCGCCGAAAACGCTACCCCCAAAGGCGGGAATGCGTTCGCAAGGGCCATCATGACCACAGATACCGTATCGAAGGAATACGCTGTCCGTGTCAATCTCGAAGGGGGAAAAATCGTTGTCGGAGGATGCGCGAAAGGTTCCGGCATGATCCATCCCAATATGGCAACAATGCTGGCCTTTCTTACCACCGACGCCGCCGTCGACTCGAAACTTCTTGATGTAATTCTCAGACAGGTCGTCGATCAGACTTTCAACAATCTCACTGTTGACGGGGATACATCCACCAACGACATGGTCCTCGCACTATCAAATGGTCTGTCCGCGGTATCGGTACAATCAGACTCCGACATCTCCCGGTTCACCTCCGCGATATACGAAGTGTGCAATGCGTTGTGTGCCAAAATTGCCGAAGACGGCGAAGGGGCTACCAAGCGAATAGAGGTGAACGTCACCGGCGGCTCGGATTACGAATCCTGCCGTATCGCGGCAAAGGCAGTCGCCAACTCGAATCTGGTAAAAACGGCGATTTTCGGAAACGACCCGAACTGGGGCCGCATACTCTGCGCCGTCGGGTACTCCGGAGCGCAATTCTCACGGGAGAAGATTTCAGTTTCATTGTGCGGCATGCCGGTATGTGCCGCGCTTCGGCCGGTAAAATTTCCACGGAATGAAATGGCTCAGGCTCTGGCCGGCAAGGTGATCGCAATTGATGTAGACCTGGGTATGGGGGAGAAAACCTGCGCGGTCGCTCATACCTGCGATCTGACCTATGATTACATCAGAATAAATGCGGAGTATCACACCTGATTTCGGTATCCAAAGACACGACCAGGAAAGGAACTCGATAATGTACGTTCCCTCAAAAAACTTACTCGGTAAATATGCCGACGTTCTCGTGAATTTCGCGCTCAACGGCGGCGAAGGGGTCAAGGAAGGAGAAGTCGTCTACCTGGTTACGCAGCAGGCAGGCATTCCTCTTGCCAAAGAAGTTTACCGTGTAATTCTCCAGGCCGGTGGACACCCGCTTCTCAATATTCTGGACGATCAATTCAAGGTTGTCGGTCTGACGCACGGCACGGACGAGCAACTGACGTTTTTTCCCACCAGGTACTACAAAGGCCTCGCGGACACAATCGACCATTGGATACGAATTCTTGCCGACGAGGATCCGATGCTCCTCAGCAAACACGACCCACGAAAAATCATACTTCAGCAAAAAAGCGTGAAACCATTTCGTGAGTGGCTCGACGACAAAGAAAACAAGGATCAATTCACCTGGACGCTGGCCCTTTACGGCACCGAAGGCATGGCACAAGAGGCCGGTCTTTCGATTCGAGAATACTGGAATCAGATAGCCAAGGCATGCTTTCTCAGAGATCCAAACCCGATCAAACGGTGGCGTGAAGCATACAAGCACATGCATAAGATCATCACCAGATTAAACAAAATGGAAATTGATCGAGTGCATATTACCGCACCCAGAACCGACTTGTGGGTCACTATCGGCGAGAGTCGTCGATGGGTGGGTGGACGGGGGCGCAATATACCAAGCTTTGAGATATTCACCTCTCCTGATTGGCGTGGAACCGAAGGTACTATTTTCTTCGATCAGCCTTTGTATCGCTATGGAAATATTATCAAGGATATATCGCTCGACTTCAAAGCAGGTAAAATTGTGCGGGCTCGTGCGGGAAAAAACCAGGCACTTCTCCGAGAACTGATCAAACAGGAAAATGCCGATCGCATTGGTGAATTCTCGATGACTGATGTGCGTTTCTCAAAAATCTCCAAATTCATGGCCAATACGCTGTACGACGAAAACTATGGCGGGAAATATGGAAACACTCATCTGGCGGTCGGGAAAGCGTACGCCGAATGCTATGACATTACAAAGAAAAACGTGTCGAAAAAAGAACTTCGGAGGCTCGGGTTCAACGATTCTCCGGAACACACCGACATCATCGCTACCACGAACCGGAGGATTGAAGCCGTAATGAGAAACGGCTCGACGAAGTTGATCTATGCGGACGGGAAATTCACGATTTGATGAATCGGACAGACCCAATCGGGCCTGTCCGTAAGAAGATGACTTGCCGGAATGTGCTTTTCAAATGAAAGTCGCATACCGGCGGTAAACGTCGACAGCCGTCGCCGGGATCGATACCGAATTGGCCGACTGACCAAAGCCGCTATTTGCCGACAGCGCTCAGAGTCCGAGTAAAGATGGCTACCGCCATTTCAATATCCTTTTTCTCAACGATCAACGGCGGCATAAACCGTACGGTATTATTCCCGGCCTTTACAAGCAGAAGACCGTTATTCCGACACTCCCCGATCAATTTTGTCGGATCGAATGTCATTCGAAGCCCTACCATGAGCCCGGCTCCTCGAACTCCCACGGCGTCGTCGCGCTCGTCGACAAGTTTCTGAAGACTGTTCACCAGGTAGGCTCCGTTTTTCCTGACGGTGGCAAGAAAAGACTTCTTCGCCACAGTGCGGACCACTTCCACACCAAGTGCGCACGCAATGGGATTGCCCCCAAAAGTAGTCCCATGCTCCCCCGGTGAAATAGCGAGTGCGATTTCCTCTTTACAGATTACCGCCCCAAGCGGCAATCCCCCGCCCAGGGGCTTGGCCGAGGCCAGTACGTCGGGTACAATTCCGTGCTGTTCATAGTTCCAGAATGTTCCTGTTCGCCCGATCCCGCACTGGATTTCATCCAGAATAAGCGCGATGTCGTTTTCCTGCGTGTATTCCCGAAGGAAATGGAGAAAATCGGTTGCGGCGGCATTGATTCCACTTTCGCCCTGAAGCGGTTCAACAACAATCGCGGCAAAAGGTCGCTTTGACAACACCTTCCTGGTTGCATCCACATCATTGAACGGCGCTTTGAAAAAGCCCGGGACCATTGGAGTGAAGCCGACATGGAATTTCTTCTGTGGCGTAGCACTCAGACCACCGTAGGTCCGCCCGTGAAATGCATTGGTGAACGAAAGGACATTGTATTTTTTCGGATCCTGGACCGTCGCCCATTTCCGGGAGAACTTTATCGCGCCTTCGATGGCTTCAGTTCCACTGTTGCAGAAGAATACTCGATCCCCAAAACTGTTCTTGATCAGAAGTCGCGCAAGATCGATCTGAGGTTGGGTATGAAACAGATTTGATGCATGCAAAAGAGTACCTGCCTGCTTTTTCGCCGCGGCTACCAGTTCCGGACGGCAATGCCCCAAGGCACTGACTGCTATGCCCGAAGTAAAATCGAGGTACTTTTTTCCCCCGGCATCCCAGAGGTACATTCCTTTTCCCTTGACCATCGGCATCCCGGTCCTCGCATAAGTCGGGACGAAAAGATCATTTGGATTCGTCGGCATTGTGTTATCCTTTCCGGGCGTATGAGCCCTCAAAGCAGGTCAGTAAATGACCGTTCCGTGTGATGTCTCTACCTCGAGTTCCCGCGCCAGCGCACCAACCTCTCCACAAATATGCACTCTCCCAACCCCGCGGGAAACCGCCTCCGCGGCCGACCGAAGCTTGGGAACCATGCCTCCGGTAATGTGCCCCTGAGAGATCAATTCCCTTATATCGGAAATTCTGATTTCGCGCCTGACCGTTTGCTCGACCATCACGCCGGGAACGTCGGAGATAAAAATCAGGTGATCGGCATTGCAAGCCACCGCAAGTTCGGAAGCCGCCATATCGGCATTAACATTGTACACGGCCCCGTCGGATCCGCGCGAAATCGGAGATATGACCGGCACATAGTCCGAACTTCGGAAAACATCGATGATCCCGGTATCCACTCGGTCGATCGTTCCGACAAATCCGATATCCTGTCCGCTGATCGTCATGCGAACCGCCTCGAAGAGTCCCGCATCGACCCCGCTGATCCCGACGGCCTTAATCCCACGGGTGACAAATGAATTCACTATCCGTTTATTGACCTGCCCGGAAAGGACCATCTGTACGGTATTCACAGCTTCGGAATCAGTTACTCGCATGCCCTCGATGAAGGTATACTCCTTATCGAGGAGTTCCAGTTGCCGTGCGATATCCTTACCGCCCCCATGAACGATTACCGGAAAATGGCCTTCCTTTTGCAGCGAGAAAACTGCGTCCGCGAGGGAAGTCAGAATTCCGGGGCCGGAAACAGTCGACCCACCGATCTTTATGCAAATCGTTTGTGCACTCATATATTACGTCGTTTTCATGATCGACTCCAAAAAGAGCCAAAAGTAGTGCAAAATACTCGATTTCACAATATAATTCCAGTATTATTAAGTAGTGCCTGTCCGGAAACTCCCGTTCATCGAGTCCCGAATTAACTTCGGGAAGATGAACCCACCGATTCCGGCCGAAAACGGGCACCTTCCCGATTGAAATCGGGACTCGGCGTCCGTTTTCGAGGGTTTCCGGACAGGCACTAAGTAACAATTCCGTTTCGATCCCGTATTCTCACCAAACGGTTAATCCGGAAGATCAAAAAAACATCAATTGCTGTGAGTGTAAAAGATTTGCATTGCGTCCCGCCTTCTAGTATTTCTAACCACATGCGGAAAGAAAACCTTTGCATATCGATTCTTCTCTTGTGCCTTGCATGGCGGTTGCCGGCCGAACCTTTCAGTCTTCGGAATGCACAAGCAGAAATGTTCGATCAGAATACTTCCCTGCTGATTGCGGAAACCCGGCATGCCCAAATCACCCTCGATGAAATAGAAGCCCGGGCGGATTGGCTCCCCCTGGTGCGATCTCAATTCGGTTACTCGTACACAAGTCATACTCCGGTCATTCGACTCAACACCTACACGGAAAACCCGTTCTATCCCGCCACGGAAGACTCCTTACTGCCCCTCCGAATCGACCAGAGGCTATCCGACCGGGATCGCACCGAATTCGGTGTCGATGTCTCCATCCCGATATTCACCGCATTTTCCAGACTGCATCGACACAAGGCGGCCGAAGCGACAATCGCCGCCGGAGCAATGCGCCTTCCAAATCTGAAAAACGAACTCTCCTATCGGTTGGGTGAAACCTATTTTACGCTCGAACACGCCCTGGAGCGAGTGGAAACACAGAACACAATGATCCGTCACCTGAAGGAGTATGCTCAGGAGATCGAAAGTCGATATCAGGCCGGGTTAATTGAGGACTACACTTTCCTCGAGTCAAAAGCCCGACTGGCTCAAGCCCGGGTGGATTTTCAAATCGGCCGGGGAGTTGTCGACTCTCTCCGCCTTTCCATAAAAACTTTGATGAATGATACCGAGAACAACTATGCACCACAACCATACTCATACGAACACCTGCTTCGTCAAAGCGCCGATCCGGAAGAGATTTCTCTCGATTTCGATCGTCCCGCCCTGGTCGCGTATCGCGATCGGAAACGGAATCTGGAACACTCGCGGAAAGCTGTCCTGGCCCGGCGGTTTCCCCGCATTTATCTTTCCGGTGGGCTTCGGTATGCAAATCCGGGGCTGGATCTTGGCGTGAACGAACTCATGAGCTATAAGGTCGTAAATGCATCCATGGTATGGGACATCTTCGATGGTCGAGCGAATTGGGTACGCAAAACTCGTCTTTCTTATGAGGTGGATCTCCTCGAGCTGGAGAAAAAGAGTAGAATTGAAGAGTGGGAGAAAAACGTCTCACAAACCCGCATTCAACTTCGAAACGGAAACGGACTCCACGATGTTGCCGTTATTGCACATGAGGCCGCTCAGGCACTCGTCATGGAACGCGAAAATGCTTTGAACGCAGGGACCATTTCCACCGCCGACTACCTTGATGCCCTTGCACTCAGTGCAAAAGCGAGGCTTCGCGTGTCCGAAGCCGATCTGGTTAGGAAAAAGGCTCTGTTGAAGCTTATGTATGAGGCGGGAAGAGAGATTCGATTCTAAACCCGGGTTTTGCAGTCGACTCACGGTATTCTGCGTAAACCGGTGCGCGATTCATTATGGAAAAATGCTAGCCCAGGTTTTGCAATCGACTCACGGCATTCTGCGTAAGCTGTTGCACGATCTTGACTTAGAAAAATGCTCAAGGTATCTCCCCGGATACCCCCTGCGCTTTTTCTAAGTCAATCTCGATTTCGGCTTCGCTCACTTCGACACCTCAGTGCAGCGCAATGCAACGCTTCGCTCGGGACATCGCCCCTCGGCACGGCGTCTCTCGACTGCAAAACCTGGGCTAATGAGTCGTTACGAAAACGCCCGGAGAAGGGTCCAAAGGAATACGTAAAACTATGAAATCAAGAATAGCAGCGCCCTCGAAGATGTTTGCCGGTCCCCGCCGATTTTTGACGGGAACGCCTTTTTCAGTTTTCTGGGCATTTCTGTTTTTCAGCCTGCATTGCTCCGAAGAGCGCCCAACCGAATATCTAGGTTCGGGCACAATCGACCAACGAACGGTCTCCCTCGCCTCCCCGGTAGGCGGCACGGTAATTCAGGTCGCGTTGCGCGAGGGACAACTGGTCACAAAAGACGAGCTTTGCGCAGTCATCGATACTGTTCCCCATTCCCTTTTAATTCGCGAAGCAGAGGCAAAACTCTCGGAACTCACGCAGAGCATTGCAGCCGCAAATAGCGAAATCGAAATGCGGAAAGCCGAAATGCGTGGCCTGGCCAGAGAATACGGGAGAATTGGAGATCTGGCGGACAAAGGCGCCGTTCCCACACGGGAAAAGGAGAATCTGGGAACCAGGGTACAGGCGGCGGATCTGGAGATAGAGGCCGCCAAACATGCACTAGCCGGACTCGGTAGCAGGAAAAAAGCTCTTGAGGCACAAATAAGCCGGCTAAAGTATCAACTGAAGGAATGCAATGTGCGCGCCCCGGTCTCCGGACGAATTGTTGCCCGATATCTGAATCCCGGTGAAATCAGCTCTGCCAACTCCACCATCTTCAAAATTGCCGTGCTGGATACTGTAATGGTCCGATTTGAGGTTCCCAATTCTTACATCACATCGGTTCGATACGACAACCCCGTATACGTGCGATTCACGAATACCGAGGGGCAACCGACCTCCATCAAGGCCTCGATTTCCACAATCGAGAACAAATCCGTCCCTTCGGCCCCTCAGAGAAGTGCATTCAGGACGGGCAAATCCAAATCCTTTGTGTCCGTCGGGGCATGGATCCCTAATCCCAATGCTGTTCTGCGGCCGGGGTTACCCGTGGAAGTATGGCTTACGCCTGTAGAATAGCCCCGGATTTCGCAATTGAGGATACGGCATCTGTGCACAATTCAGCGACGAAAGCAACCAAATGGTAGTATAACCTAACCCAGGTTTCGCAACCAACTCACGGCATTCTGCGTAAGCTGTTGCACGATCT
>CAYFVL010000229.1:0-9728 GCA_964346405.1 uncultured Fibrobacterota bacterium | reverse complement strand
CGGGCGCTTCGACAGGCTCAGCGTCCGTTTTAGGGACTTTTCGGACAAGCACTACATAGGCTCCGGTTTACGATCCATGACGATTTGTCGGGGGCATTCGAACCCACGCAGAATATCCTGTTCAAACGGATTATTTCGGTCGGAGATGACCACTCGACACCCTACCTGCACGACATACATATTCTGTACATTGGTCTGCCATTTGGCCACGAATTTGCCGTCCGCGATGTGATTGATGCGCGCATCGTTGAACAGCTTCATCAGGCCCCATTTCCCCGAATGCCGAAGGTCCTGGTCGAAGTCCTTCCCTACGTGCATTTTTAACGCGGCTCCGTATTCTCCGCTTTCTTCGGGCCACCGGATCTCACTTGGGGGATTCCCCGGAACCAGGACTGCTTTCTGGTTTGCCCCAACCGTTAGCGTCGCCGAATGCGTGTTTGTGGGTGATGCGCCAAGCGAGAGTTCGAGTACACGTACCGTGCCGTCGGGACGCATAAAGGCATTTGCGATCTTTTCTGCCCTCATGAATACGGAATCGATTCCCGACATGAACATCGGATTGAGCATCCCCACAGATCGTGCCTCCCACCGATTTTCTTCTCTGGCGAGGAATCCACTCAGTACACGGCTGTGAAAACCCCAGAAAGTGCCGGTTTTCGGCCGGAAAAACTCCATTACATCGTCAAAGGAAGCGTCTTCACCTCCGGCGAAAGGGAAACGTCCCGCCATTTTATTGACAAAGGGTTTTGCCACCTGTTTTTCCCACTCGAGATTGAGTCGCTTGGCAAGAAGATGCGAAACGACCTCCGAGCTTCGTTCGAGAGGCAGGTGAAGGATGTTTCCGACAGCCGGGGCGAGAGCCTCGGGCAATCCCTCGACGTATCCTGACGTGAACTTTGTCGCATCCAGCAATGGATCGTTTTCCAATCCCACAAATCGCAGTATAACCTGTTCCTCACGGTCGGCGGTTTCTGAAAGGGCCTCGGCCAGTCGATGAAGGATTTCCCGATATTCACCGAATGTCGCAACCGCCTGCGGTGAAGACTGCGCAAAGGAGAGTACGGGCTGAAATGAGCGAATCGAGGGATTCCCGAAACGTTCCGCTATCGATCCGGCGACTGCCTGCGCGTCAATTTTCTTGCCATACTTCTTCAGCGGTTTGAGTTTTGCCGCCGCTCCAACCGCTTTCGACATTGCTTCTTCAGTCTTTGGGGAGGGATCGATCATGGCTGCTTCCGCGGTGGCAACGAGTACACGTTGCAGCTCGGAATTCTCCGAAGCAAGCCTTCGAATTGACCGCGCACACTCACCGATCCCCGCGAAGGGCTGCATCTGTATAGACGAAAGAAAAGAAAGCCAGGCGTCGCGGGTTTCGGCCATGTAAGCGTCCACCATACCCTTTTTCAATGCCTCCGGGTCCAGCATGGATGCGGGAAGATCATCTTTTTTGAGGTTCATCACCCAGTCCACCGCAAAGGGATTGCTGCCGGCTTTGGCAATCGCCGGCACAACGTAACGAGTGAAGCCTTCCTTCGTGTACACACTACTCACTTTTTTGTCGGTATAAAGAATCCCTCCGTCGACTCGTCCGATAAGTTCATCGAGAGAAATTGCCGGAAGCTCCTGTTCCAGACGATTTGCCACCGTAGCATACAATGCCGTGGCGTCAGGTAACCTTCGCAATTTGACTCGCGCGGTCTGCACAAGCCTCTGGTTTTCCTGGATGAACAGTGACGGCTCAACGTACAGATACCTAAGATACAGGCCGATAATGGACCGAATGGCTGTTTCCAGCTCCGCCGGAAGGCGACCGTCTCCGCCCCTTCCGATAAGTTGTTCGGCGATTGAATTGAACAAGATCGGAAAAACAAATGAGGTGTCAATGCGTTCACGGTTGTCCGCCACCGACTCCGATATCGAGAGATATGCCTTGAGCGTCCGATATAGTTCCGAATGGCTCTCTCCGGTCAAGCGCCCCCCGACACTCGTTTGTTGTTCCAGCGATCTCTCAAGAATTCGTGTGGCGGGCTGTATGACAAGCGTTCGAAGCTCTGAAAAGAACCGAGGTCTCAGTTCTTCGATCACATCGGACCCATGGTAGAATCCCAGGCGGAGTCGAAGGGGTTTTCCTCCTTTTTCGATACTCTCAAGACGAGCGAGTGCATCAGTCATTGCACCGAGCCGTCGGTATCGTCCCGCAACCGACTCGGTTGTTTCGCGGCTCTTCTCAAGTTTCGCCATCGAATCCAGCATGATTTTCCGAGATTTTCGGTACGAACCGACCAGAAGAAGGGCGATAAGACCAAACGCCCCCGTTATCGCACCCGCGGTTCCATAATGCCTGATTATGCTTCGTCGACTGCCCTTCTGTGTCTGCCGCACCAGAGAATTGTCCGACGACATAACTCGACTGAAAAGAGAAGTTACGAACCAGGAAACATAGGTATCCCCGGAGTTGCGCTTGGTACGAGTCGTATCGGAAGGAGCGGCCCGATTCGGGTTGAGAGGATGATTCGCTATAGTGTTGGAGATATCGACGGCCGCGACTTGCTCTCCGGCTCGGTCGGTATTTCGGAGCTGAGCACCGGTGAAATAAAACCCGCGGAAAATCGGACGACCTTCGTAGTCGGTTGGGCGAAACAGTTCCGCCACCAGCACACCGAGTTTCTCTTTCATACCCGCAAAATGGATAACGAACCGACACAACAACCGTTTTGCCGCCGGATCTTTCTCTTTGGCGAGTCGGCGGCCGCGATATTCCGCCAAGTTCCCGGAGAGAAGCGCATACTCTTCGAGAAAAGCCCGTCGGGGAAGCATACGCTGTTGGTCACCCGAGAAGGTCGCTCCCAATACCTCAAGCCCCCACTCACCACTCCCTTGCGAGAAAAATCGGGTAAACCCGGGTACCTCGTCCATGCGTGAAAAGACAAGATATACCGGAAACTCTACCATCCATGAGGAAACAATTTCATCGAGCCGCTCCCGGAGTTGTCGTGCCATATCACGAACCGCGCCGGGGTCACTGTTGAGTATCTCCGGCGTACTCACCACCAGTACGATACCGTCCAGCGGTTTTTCGGGACGACCGTTTTGAATTGCCTTTATCCAGGCTTTCCATTCGTCCTGCCCGGATTCCTCAAGCAGACTCCCCGGAAGATCAATCCATACAGCTTCATTTCCGAAGTGCCACTCTACCTTGCTTTCCCCCTCGATGGCCATTCCGTCCCGTTCGCTGGGATACTTGGCCGCAAATCGTAGCCCGGATGCACTCAGTAGTTGACTCTTGCCGGATTGCCTTGGACCACAAAGCGCGACAAAGGGACGATCATACAAGGCGGAACGACGCATCACCCGTTTGGTGACAACTTTAGAAAGATACCTGTTCAGAGCTTTTCGACATTCGGCCGTAACCGCTGTGTACACCGCCGCATTTCCCACCAGCAGCTCTCGATTCTTTTTCTTTCCGCCCATCTTCATGAAGTGAAGGGTGATCCAGATCCCGTCAACAAGCCAAAGAATCGAGAACACTCCCCACACCAGATTGACGGGGAGCGATAGGAAATGCGTAACTATAAATGGAACAAGCCCGAGCACGGCCAACAATATCCAGTATACCAGCGCCCGACGGGTACTTCGTTTCATGACGGATTATCCTTCCAGGTAATTCTTCTCGCACCCATACTCACGGCTTCTACGCAGATTAACCCGACTTCGACAATCGATTCAAGGCATTCCGCGTAAACTGTTGCACGTGCGAAGCAACAACCCACTACTATATTCCTTCGGTGCGGACCAATCCCTTGGCGCCAATATCCCGACGAAACATTCTACCCTCAAAATGAACATTCTCGACGTTTTCATAAGCAATTCTGATTGCTTCACGAAGGGAATCCGACCAGGCGCTTACCGCTAGAACACGCCCACCGTTGGTGACCAGATTTCCGCCTCCATCGAGAGCCGTACCCGCATGATAGATATCTACATTTCCCTTGTTGCGTTCCGTAATTTCCGCACCATCTATGAGCTTGCCTTTTTCATAAGATCCGGGATACCCCCCGGATGCAAGCACGACAGCCGCGCACGACTGGTTTCTCACAGACCAGGAAACATTTCTCAGATCACCCTTGGCGCAAGCCTCAAAGACCTGATACCAATCGCACTCAACCAGCGGCAGAACCGCCTGTGTCTCCGGATCCCCAAAACGACAGTTGTACTCCACCACCTTCGGCCCGGAATCGGTAACCATGACGCCCACATACAACAAGCCGCGATACGGGCGATCCTCCTCGACCATGGCTTTTAATGTCGGTTTCACAATTTCGTCCTCGATACGTTTCAGCAGATCCGGACTCACCACAGGTGCCGGGGCATAGGCGCCCATGCCTCCCGTGTTCGGCCCAAGATCGCCGTCGTACGCTGCTTTGTGGTCCTGAGATACCGGCAAGAGCTTGTAGTCCTTGCCGTCGGTGAGCGCAAACACCGAAGCTTCCTCACCCACCATTTTCTCTTCAAGAACTATCGTAGACCCCGCCTCCCCAAACACATGTCTCTCCAGCATGTCGGCGATTGTGTTCTCAGCCTCTTCCATTGTGTCGCAGACTACTGCACCCTTACCGGCAGCCAACCCGCCGGCCTTTACTACAATGGGCGCTCCCACTTCGGCCAAATAGGCCAGCGCCGACTCTTTGTCGGTGAATGTAGCGAAATCGGCGGTGGGGATTCCGTACTTCTTCATGAGATTCTTCGAAAAAACCTTGCTGCCTTCTATTTCAGCGGCCGCCCTGGTGGGTCCGAATACGGTCAAACCTCTTGCATGAAAGGCATCAACGATTCCATCAACCAAAGGCTGCTCCGGTCCTACGATGGTTAGATCTACACCATTTTGCTGCGCCCATTCGGCCAATCCGTCCCAGGACTCGTATGTAGCGTCTACCCGCATGCACCCGTCTCTTTCCATGCCGGGATTTCCCGGATAGGAATGTATGCATAACGGGCGATCGGAACGAAGCAAGGCTTTAAGTAGCGCGTGCTCCCTGCCCCCGCTTCCAACTATCAGTATTGTGTTCATAAAATCCAAAAGTTCCCCCTGACCGAATAACGCGAAAAGCACCGTGTTTCGATGAATACCATCCGGGCATTCTAACCCAGGTTTCGCAATCAACTCACGGCATTCCGCGAAACTTGAGCCAGGAATTGAGCGAGCACCGGTGGGAACCGGCAAAGATTCCCTGCCGGGAGGTGAATTCCACCGCCTCATGCAAAAACATTGAGGTTTGGGTACTCCCTCTGCCCTGTCCATCAGCCCCAGAAACCGCCTTACGGCTGTTTCATGGCGATATTCATCGTCCAAGACATACAAAATACTGTTCGTGCAACCCGAAAATCACCGTTTCGATGAGGATTTCTCGAAACGCAGGCTATCCAGAACATGTTCGACCTGCTCCTTCATGCCGGTAAGCAGGGAATCATCAGGATTGTGTCCGAGACCTTTCATTACCCAGTAGCGCGCTTTGTCCGGTTCACCTTTTGCCATGAAAATGCTCGTCAGGTTGGCATATCCCTCGACCAGATCGTGCCGACGCTCCACCGATTTGCGGTAACACTCCTCGGCACGATCCAGCTCCCCCGCCGCCGCGTGGATTGCGCCGAGATTGTTCCATGCTCGCGTATATCGTGAATCCCTCTGGAGTATCGCATTATACAAAACGATCGCACTGTCTCCCTTCCCCTCGGACTGGAAGGTGACCGCGTTGTTGTACATCACATCCAATTCATTCAGATATGTGGTCTCCGCGGCCCCGGCACCGGACGACTGTGAACCGCCTGATGAATGAAGTTTTTCGAGTTCTTCATTATGAAGCGAGGAATCGAGTTCCCTGGCTTTTTGATAGTGCTCCCAACCGGCCTTTACCTTACCTGTTTTGTAGAATGCAACCGCCAGGTTGTACTGCACAATCGCATTCCGCGGCTCGAGTCCCGACAGTTGGCTATACCAGATTCGAGCTTTATCCCATTTGGATAGACGAAAGGCGGCATTACCGATAAGCCGACAAAGTTCTTTTCGATCATCACCGCGACTATCCGACACAAGTTCCTCACCCAATGACATCGCTGCTTCGTGATCTCCCGCCTCAGCCAGAGAGAGGGCCATGTTATACCGAACAGCAAAAGCGGTGTCGTCCATTGCCTTCCATACTCTATACGCTTCCCCGTATTCCCCATTCTTGAAAGCAACAGCGGCATTCAGGCGAGCTTTTTTCTTTTCCCATTCCGGCGTTTCCGGCAATTCTCGCAGTGCATTACCGGCTTTGGCAGTATTCCCCAGGCCCAGGTACAGCTCGGCCAGCGTATAAAGGTCATGTTCATTCCGTTCCGGCAGATTTTCGAGTATCTGGATCGCTTGAGCCGTATCGCCTTCGATTGCAGCGGTTTCACCACGTGCACGAGACGTATAAATCGAGGTCGGGAATTCTTCCGAAAGAATCCGAAGCATCCTTTTTGAGTGTTCCTTATCCCCGGTTCTGTGTCCGAGCAAGAATGAATTGTAGGCTGCGATATCCCGCTTCGGAGAATCGAGTGCGAGAGAATAGGCGGTCTTTGCATTCATGTCCTTCGACAGCGCCGAATACGCATTGCCGATGTTTATCTGAATAGCTTTGTCTTCCGGCCGAAGCATTGCGGCCTTCTCGTAATTTGCCAATGCTTGCTCATAATTGCCTTTCTGCTCCATAAGCAACCCCATGTTAATCCATAAAGTGGGATTGTCGGGATCATCATTCAGATTCTCCCGCCAGAGCGCACCGGCTTCTTCGGTATTACCAATGCGATTATGAACAAAAGCCAAAAGACCTCGAGCCGCCGGATTACCAGGTTTGAGCTGAAGACTCTTTTCGAAGTAGGTGATAGCATTCTCCGTGTTGTCGAGTTCCATATAGCAGTACCCGATCTGATAATAGATCCGCCACGGCTCCTCGGGACGACGAACGACAACATCTTTCAATGCCTGGGCCGCCTTGCGGTAGTAACCTGCCCTAAGGTACATCAGGGCCAGTTCATATTCGGTCCGCGGTTCGACCACAAAGCGTTCCACAGCCCGCTCAAGAACGGAGACCGCCGAATCCCACTCCCGGTTCTCCCTGTAATATATCGCGAGATGACGAAGAACATTCTCGTTCATTTCCTCATTTCCGAGGCTTGTCAGCGCATTGACCGCTTCGTCGATATCCCGACGGTGAAAGTACAGAATCGACAACTGTAAGGCTGATTCCGCACAATCCTCAATGCATGAATCAAACTCACCCCGCGCCGACTCGATTGACGCTTCCAGGGCTTCGGGAGAGTGGTTGGTTACCGCCAGGTTCAGTTGCGCACTGCGCAAACCGGGATCAAGCCGAAGCGCCTTTCTGAAATCGGCGACCGCGCCCTTTCGATCCCCTCGCTTATGCCGAATGATTCCACGAAAATCGTAGTACTCGGCACGCTCGTCCATGGATAGCGCCTTCTCTATATATCGTTCGGCATCTTCCATTTTCCCCCGGCTTTGCGCGGCAAGAGCGCGGGAATGGTAGAGGAAAGGATCCTGAACCGTATCTGCGAGTGAAGACCACACAGCTTCGGCACGGGAAAACTCTTTCTCATGGAAATACATTCTCCCAAGATTGTAGCGCAGAATCGGATCGGAGGGAAATCTCTTGAGTCCACTCTCAAAACGAAGAAGTGCGTTCCGAAGATTACCACATTCTTTTTCGGCCAATCCGCCCAACAGCCAGGCATCGGCGGAAGGGGCCGATGTTCGTTCAAAATAGCTCTCAATCGTTCCGAGAGCATCAGTGCACAACCCGGCATTCAACTGTATGGTAGACAATTCGATAAGGATTTCGGATGAGGCGCCCTGCACTACGGCCATGGTGAGGTATTCTTCGGCTTTGGCGTTTTGTCCCCGGACCGCGGCAATACGCCCGAGCATTTTCAATGCCTCGCGATTCTCTTTGTGACGACGCAGTACATTCAAAGCTTCGAGGGTATCGCCGGTCTGTATCAGACCGAATGCTAACATACCCCAGGCTTCTTCATGGTTTGAATCTATGCGGTGGGCTTTTTTGAAATGAGTGAGGGCCTCATTATGGTTACCCAACCGGAGTCGGCATTTTCCCAAAAGAACGTGAGACTCAACCATGCGGCTGTTTATGTCGAGAGATTTTTTCAGATGATCCACCGCCGACAAATAGTCTCCTTCATGAAAATCGGCGAGTGCAAGATTATAGCGCCCAATCGCATATGTTTTGTCATCATTCACCAGGCCTGACCAAATCTCGCGAGCCCTGGCCAGATTTCCCCGACGGAAATACACGACCCCTCGGTTATTCTCGGCATCCGAATACTCCGGTATCGTTTTCAAAGCCTGATCAAACAATGCAAGTGCGCGATCATAGTCCCCCGCATCGAGGGCTTCAAGGCCCTTTATGTTACTCTCATACGCCTCGCCGACAGTTTTACGAAGTGCCGAGGGCAATCCGCTCTCTCCATCGACACCATCGAGCTCAAACTCAAACTGGGCCGCGGAAAGGACACTCACTATCCCGAATGATATCAACCAGAATGGCATGGAACGCAACATTTTCATCCGACCTTCTCTTCATAGAACGAGATCTTTCCGGGCAGGTCCGAAAAACTACTGAAAACTATGTCCGGTATCACTTGGCCACCCTGTTCATGGTGAAAAACGGTACGAGAATCACCCGTAAAAAGAGCTGTTTTCATCCCGACCTCTTGAGCCGGTTTAATGTCGGCAAGGAGATCGTTGCCAACCACAACCGTCTGCGAAGGCAAAATCCGGAACTGGTAAAGAGCATCAAATAATTTCCGAAACAACGCCTGGCCCGGCTTGGCTGCTTTGTATTGGTATGAATAGAAAGTAAGATCGGTATCGAAAATCTCAAGGTAATCATCCAGACGATCGTTACTTTGCTCTCGTACAAAAAGGGTGAGATCTATCGGAGTATAGAACTGCGCGTTGGAAAGGACTCCCAATTTCAGATTGGAATCACGAAGGGTCGTCAAGGCCGAGACTACACCGGGGTAAAAACCTCTTCCAAGCGAATGGAAATTGTAGTAGTAGGCTACATGAAAGGAGAGTTCATGCACGTTCTCGGCCCCCGAGTTCTCGTGATCAAATCCATGCCGTTCCATCATGAGGAGAATAGTATGCCAGATCTCCTCGATTCGAATTTCGGGTTCAGTCGCACCGTTTTCACGCAATTTCTGATGACTTATGGCGATTAGACCATGATAAAAATCGCGGAGTGTGACTTCCGGAGGAGATTCCGGGTTCATTTTCAGCAGGAATGCTGAAAACCCGAACCGGTCCATCGTTTTTTTGAATGCATCGAGCAAAACGGCCTCTTTCGATCCGGTATTGCTGAATTCTTCCCTCCAGTAATTAACCAACGTTCCGTAGACATCAAAAATTACAGCTTTGATATCGTGCACTCTCTCCAACGAGGAAGGATAGGCAAGCGGTTTCAGATCGGAAACACCGTTACCTGAAGATCTCTCGTGAAGTTCTCGAGCAAACTCTGCGACGGACGACAAACGACCTCCCGAGTAAATAGGATCAATAATCAAATAAGGCTGAAATGGACCTCAGGAATGAGGATACACCTGCAAAGGGAAATAGAAATCATCGTTAACCCAAGTTTCGCAGTCGAGAGCGAGCATTATGCGTAAGA
>CAYFVL010000228.1:0-9735 GCA_964346405.1 uncultured Fibrobacterota bacterium | reverse complement strand
TACCGATAATGGAAGCCAACATGAACGGTGCAAAGGAGGTGTAGTAAATGGGAGTAATCTTCACCTTTTCTTCGGAGGATTCTATAAGCATGGTTTCGCCAAGAAATACTACCGCAAAAACAATCCCTGCCAGAAACAGAACGCGTACCAGGTTCATGTTGGGTTTTCCGACAACCAGCATCAGGTGCCACATGAGCAGTGCGGGAAAAAAGGAGGCTATCAGGTGCTGTATCCTTATCCAATGAAGCACATGCCCATAGGGTTGTAGCCAGATATCGATTGCGCAGAAAAGAGCAAGAGAAAAGTTGGCGATACCGAAAACCAGAAAAGCCCTGTCAAAACGTGCCATGCCCTCAATTAGGACAAACACCAAGCTCATCGAGATCAGGAAAGCGCACACTATTTGAAGTACGAAATTCAGCATATAGAAGATTTCAGCCTTTCCCCAGGGAACGTAAGCAATCTCAGCACGTGTGCGAGGCTGAAATCCCGACTAAGCAGCCGTATGTCATCTGGTACGTGTTTTGTCACCACAAAATAAAACAAGGGCAATGTCATTTCAGCAGTTGGCCGAAATGCCGTCTAGACATCCCGTGCATAACAGTATACCGTCGGTGCAGAGAAAATCGGTATAAAAACAGCCGTGCTCGGAGTCAGAGAGACCCAAGTAAACACTAGCTAGTGTGGCGACCGACAATTGCCAAGAATTAATACGGGCGATTGTCGGACACCTACACTAGTGTGCCGACTCGTCGAGAAGCCGACATCCCTCCATGAGCAAAAATCCCGTCGAAGCGGTAATCTGTTCCGGAATATCCCCCAGTTCTTGCGCTTTGAACGTGAATTCTCCGTGCGAAACCTTCATAACCTCGAACACGGCCTGTTCGCCGGACAAATTCCCGAAACTTCCGGCGACGATATGTCCGTCCCTCAGGGCGTACTCCCCCTCTCCCGATTTCGAGGAAATGCAAAGAATTCCCGATTTATGGCCGGTCTCCAACATCTGGAAAAGTTCTATCGGGCAGAGATACTCCAATTTTCCGCTGAAAACGGCATCCTGCGCCAAAAATGTATCCAGATGACGGACAACTTCAGTAGGTTGAAGCTCTTCCTGATCTCTCAGTGCCCGAAATTCTTTACGCAGCATTTCGGGTGATTCGACTATTCGTACGGTGAATACCGCTGAGCAAATTCGGATTTTATCCCAATCTTTGAGTTCACGGGCCTCCGAGGGAGCAAGCTTTGTCGCGTTGAGATAGGTGGCATTCGGACTGCCCAGGTCTGCTATGACAAACTCTTTTCGGTCGGCGTCCCAACACATCCTGGCATGACGTCGACTGACACGGCGTTCTGCCAACACGATGGTGTTGTTGCGCGAACGACCTATTGTAATTGCTTCATCATGCGACAGCTTCACCGGCTCTTCCGGATACCTTACGAGAAATACATCGGACACTTCTTGGCTCCCTTTTTCACAAACTCATCTAAGCTCAAAAAAATACAAGTGCGCCGCGGCCGGCGCATATTTCATTTTTATCCCTGCGACCGTAGCTGAACTCGGAGCCGACTCGCTCTGAGGCGAATTGCCGTTTCATTATCTGTTCTCGATTCGGAATATCGCCTGGAATCGGGCATTTTCATCAATGAAACCTGCATCACGGGTGTTTCAAGGCGCAACGGAGCGATCGGGCTAACTAACCCAGGTTTCATAATCAACTCACGGCATTCTGCGTAAGCTGTTGCACGCTCTCGACTGCGAAACCTGGGCTAAGATAGAAACAGCTCCGTTCAGGTAAAATTAAAAAATCAGTTTCGTCAGGAATCAACCCGGCGAAAAACAATTTCACGTAAAATATAGTATAACAAGTAAATTCAATGGACACGACAATGAAACTCGATGCTCTCGTAGTCTTGTCCGGAGGACAGGACTCAACCACCTGTCTTTATTGGGCTCTACGTGAATTCGGCGGGCCACACAAAGTGGCTGCGGTGACCTTTGACTACGGACAGAGACATCGAATCGAACTCACCGGAGCACGAAAAATAGCCAAGATCGCGGGTATTCGACACGAAATCCTCCCGATCGACACATTTGCCGCATTGGGCGGAAATGCCCTGATTGACGAGAACATCGCCATTTCGGGAGAAATGGACTCACACGGACATCCTCCAAACACTTTTGTCCCCGGAAGAAACCTGATATTCCTCACCTTTGCGGCCGCATATGCTTATCAGAAAAACATTCATGAAATCGTGACCGGTGTTGCCCAGACCGATTACAGCGGGTATCCAGATTGCCGCCGAGAGACGATGGATTCGCTTGAACAGACGATTAGTCTGGGTATGTCGTACAAGGTCGGGATTCATACTCCCTTGATGCACAAAACCAAGGCGGAAACCGTTCTGATGGCCGCCGAACTGGATGCCATAGAGGCTCTTGGCTGGAGTCACACCTGCTACAACGGGAAGTTCCCCCCATGCGGATCCTGCCCCGCCTGCAAACTCCGGAGAAAGGGGTTTGAGGAAGCCGGCATTCCTGATCCGCTGGTACAGCGTGCCGAAAACAGCAAATAAACGGAAGATTCTGGAATATGCACCAAGTTGAGTTCTATCGTGACGCGTACGTTTCCGCCTCTATTGAGAAAGGCGAAATCACCATTACCACCATGCCGCGGGCGGCGAATAGCAAGAAAACTCACGTATTCTGTTCCTGTTCCCCAGGCTCTTATGCCAATTGCACCCACGCGGAAAGCATAGTGGAGCAAAGCGAACACTGCCGCAAACATTTCAACACGTCGAGTCCCTGGGACGCCTTTGGAAAAAGTGTGTTCGCAAAAATTATGGACCCAATGCAGAAATCCTGCCCACTGAGCCTGAAAGGACTTCGGCTCACGCAAAGCGGCGGGAAGGGCGTCGTTTCCGGGCCGAATAACGTACCCGTGGTCTGGTTCAATTCCAGGCCAAAACCACAGCGTTTTCTTTCACGAATCGGATTGGACAGCGGGAAATTCCCTCGTTCGGATTGGATCGATCGTCTTGACTCATTCGTTATGACCGAGCAGGAGAAACTGTTACGAGAACGCGGGCATGCAACGACCCGCATGAGCATGGAAAAAAGCGTGTGGATCCGTATTGCCTACCATCTGTATCGGGAGCTTACCGGGGGGAAGTGGAGCGTCCGGATGCGCTACTCGTTATCGAGAGAGTGCATGATACTCGAATGGTACAAAGGTCCGGGGACACTGCTGTTCCAGACCATAGTGGTTTCAGGATGCGAACGGGAAACGGCTGGATTTCTCACGACCCTGCCGAACGGTTCCACCGACTTCCACCAAGCCGGGCAGGAAGCGGAGATACTCTTCCGCACCAAGCAGAATGGGAGGGATTCCGTAACAGTGACGCCGGTTCTTGTCGAGCAGACAAATACCCCCGAAATCAACTACGAATTAGTACCGGCTGCCGTATTTGGTGACAGCGTGTATATTCAGCAACGCAGTAGTCTTTTTCCCATCTCAGCCGCCGGGCGGAAAATAATCGCCCGACACTGGACAGGTCCTCGAGATTTCTCGATACATGAATTCTCATCTCTTCTCGAACAAGATCCCGGGCTTTTCTCTTTTGGAAATGAGCAGGACCTCTTTGCGGTAAGCTCCGCGGAGACCTTCGACCGTCTAATCGGAATGCCGCTGAAAACCAAAGTAGACAAACTGGAGGTACGAGCGGGTAGAATCGAGGATTGTAATTGTGAAGCCGAAGTGCTCTGTTGTTTCGGGGCCAGTGTCGTAAACCTGGGGGATATCCTGACCGCACGCCGCAACGGGAGACGATACATTCCGCGAGGGGACGGATTGATTGACTGCGCGGCGCCGGGTGTCGTCGAGATAACAACAGGGATTACAGGCCGCAAGAAGAAGAATTCGGAATCGGCTTTTCTCTCGGTCTCCCGGGCCGAACTCCTCCGCCTGAAAGCCGTCTCCGGCGGGAGAATCACCGTTGCGGGAAGCGATGAAATGTCGGTTACCCTGAATCGACTCTTCGAGCTCACCCCAGCGGCCGGATTTCAAAATCTCAAGACTCTTCGATCCAAGCTGCGTCCATATCAGAAAGTCGCGGTGCAATGGCTATTGTTCCTCTGGGACAATTTTCTGGGCGGAATTCTGGCCGACGAAATGGGACTGGGTAAAACACATCAGGCGATGGGGCTGATAACCGCTCTCCGGGAGCAGCGCTCCCGCAACCGCCCTGTTCTCGTAATCTGCCCGACCACTGTCATGAGTCACTGGGAGAATCTCACCTCACAATTCGCGCCCAATTTGAAAGTGGAACTACTGCACGGATCCACACGAGACACACGATGTGCATTGCGCAACGCCGATGTGTTAGTCACCTCGTACGGCATTCTCCGTAACGACGTGGATATACTTTCGGAGCAAACATTTGATCTGGTAATATTCGACGAAATTCAGGTGCTCAAAAACAGGGGAAGCAAATCCTGCCATGCGGCATCGAGCCTCAAAACCCGTAGCGCCGTGGGTTTAACGGGCACTCCAATACAGAACACGCCTGAAGATCTGAAAACGATTTTCGACATTGTTCTTCCGGGATACCTTGGAGGTCACGAAATGTTCAAAAAAGAATTTCTCGAGCCAATTGCCCAGGGCAATGAAGAAAGTCTGGCTACCTTGCGGAAATTGGTTCGACCGTTCATTCTTCGTCGGTTGAAGAAAGCGGTTATCACGGATCTTCCCCCGAAAATCGAGGACATCCGCACGTGTCGGCTCGAACCGGAACAACGAATGATGTACGATGAGGCGATTCGTACAAAAGGGGCGTCACTTCTCAATGCCCTGCATACAGCCAATGAAGATATTCCATACATTCACATATTCGCGCTCCTTGGGTATCTGAAACAAATCTGTAACCACCCCGTTCTCTTGCAAGAGAAAGAAGCGGTTGAGACAGATTACACCTCGGGTAAATGGGAGCTGTTCAAGGAAATCCTGTTCGAATGCATCGAGAGTGAAGAAAAGGTGGTGGTATATACGCAGTATCTGGGCATGATGGACCTGATGGAGCGACACTTGGAAAAGGAAGGTATCGCCCATGTATCTCTGCGAGGCTCGTCTCGAAACCGCGGCGCGATTGTCGAGAAATTCCAGAATGACCCTAACTGCAAAGTGTTTGTCGGCAGTGTTCGGGCGGCCGGGGTAGGAATTGACTTGACAGCGGCGGATGTTGTCATACACTATGATCGATGGTGGAATGCCGCGACGGAGGATCAGGCCACCGACAGAGTGCATCGGATCGGGCAGACAAAGACCGTTCAGGTGATAAAGCTTGTAACGCGCGGCACTCTCGAGGACCGCATAGATCGCATTATATCCGTTAAACGTCAACTATCCGAGGATGTCCTGCCCGAAGACAAACCCGATGCGCTCAAGCATTTCACGCGAGAAGAACTTACGGAACTTCTGCAAGTTGTACGCGATTGAAAAGCGAGAAGGGGGCGGAAGATGTTCCGCCCCCGTGTCTGGAATCATGGGACTGTTGCCCCCGGCTCCGGAAATCAGCGCGTACCTCGTTCAAGCATATCCGGCTCCAGATTTGGGACCTCCGAGGCATCCAGGCTCAAATACACATATCTGGAAAACTCCCTTCCGTCCTCCAGCACGTGTCGCGCGAGCACCGAAACATGAGGAACCAGGTATATCGTTTCACCAATTTTGCTGCTTACATAGGTAGAATATCCCCGTTGTGCGTGCACATATTTCACCCCAATTTTTCGGCCGTTGGGGGAAATGGCGTTTTGTTTGTTCTCGGCATATTCCGCAAGCCGCGCCCGAGTCGCGGACGGTTTGACCATTTGCGAAAAGTGCTCCGGAACGAGGGTCGGATTCTCGATGCTGAATGCACAAACCCGTCCGTCGGCCGAGTAGGTGATACGGACGTGGGCGGACTGATCGATAACGTATCTTCCGTTGACTGTTCGCGTATATCGGAAAGAACGTTTGCAGATGCGTTCCATCGTGTCCTCCTTTGTCTGAACCCAGTCGGTCTCGAGGTTGGAAAAAACGAAATCTCGCTGTTCATCATTGATAAGTTCCGCCAGCAGCACATCCGCCATTCCGCGCAGTTCATCGAGTGCCGCCGAATCGGTTTTTTCCAAGGGAGTTTTCTCCAATGCATTACTATAATAGGTATATCGCCCCCGCTCCGGACAATATCCGATTCGAGCTGTGCCGTTGGGGTTATCCAGAAAGAAGCTCCGACCACGCTTCACCGGCTCGCCATCGAATTCCATCCCCGCAATCCCGGCAAGCCGTTTCATTTCAGCTTCGCCGCCGTTTTTTTTGACAGCACGAAACAGAACCGGACGCGAAGTGACCCGCGGGCCTCGTTGTATCCCCTCGGTTTCCAGATCGGCTGAGTCGGCTATGGTTCTTTGCTCCAGTTCGTCCATGAATTCCGCTGCATGAGTCTCGAGAACAAGATCGGCCGCCAGAACGAGGGCCGGTGACAGAACAATTATCGAACTTACGAACACTGTATATATGTGGCACATTTCTATTTCTCCTGTAGAAATCGGCACTTCCGCGGTTCGTTTTTCAGGGGAAAACCACGGAGTATTGTGCCTCGGTGGTAATCGGACATATGTTCCGCATGGTACGTTGATAACTTCGGACCGTAATGAACCGTTTTGAACGGACCTTTTCACCTGTTATATCGATTGATATCCGTCCGAAAAATTTACAAACCCGATTATGCTTCAACGTAGCTCAGCACGAACGGCATTTTACCGAAATGACCAATTCTAACCCAAGTTTCGTGCGGGTCCCGCCCGTCGGGAAACATGAAAGTTAGAATTGGGTATTTTCCGGACAGACACTAATCAATACTCGGGCACGTCAACGATCGTATAGCCAAGCCATCCGATTCCGTCGGGCGCCATTTCATCTCCTGCCTCGGCCCAGGTCTCGTATGCATAATCATTGTTAACCGCACCAGTGGCGGGGGCAATACCGGTTCCAACATTGGGGTCGCCCGCGGCTTTCGGCACGCGGTATCCGTACTCGATTTGACTGTCGCGCCACGCCCAGAATATGGAAACCCCGTCGATGATCCACCGCTCGAAAAAGTAGTCGCTCATTTCGTAGGAATACCAATGATCGAAACAGGTCGCCCGATGAGCCAGCACCGAGTGCGCCCCTCTGAAACTATTATCCCAGCGCGTCAAAGGAGGCATGCCGGTATTTGCGTCATCGAGACTGTCTGGAGCATAGAACGAACAGGCCGCGGCCTGCACCCATTTCAAATACCCCGAGGCCCCGAATTTTATGTCGGTATAGTTTGTCAAAGGATATCCCGTCGCGCACCCCAGGTATGGCCCTTTCCCCCAACCATGCCCGGAATAGAAAACAAAATCCACTTCGTTAACTTCCGCGTAGGTCCCGGACCACCGAGAGGCAGTAACCTCCGAGTCTCTGCGATTATACCGATAAAGGCGGTTGGGAATGGCGTAATCCTGAACACATTGCGCAAACCCGTCGGCATCTTCGTGGCAATGATCAAGATTCGACCAGCATCCTCCGTTTGAGGCGTAATCTTCGATGCTGTAGGTGGAAAACCAGAAATAGGAAGGAACTGAATACACAGCTTGGGAGAAAGAGATGAATACCGCACATGCGGCCCAATGCAATCGTCTCATGATGATACTCCTTGTTCAAGACACACTAACCAGGTCTCCGGCGTAGCAGTCTAAGGAGCCGTCACGAAATAACCTCTCCATTCTCGCTTGATCTCAGGTCGGCTTTCTTCGTTGCTTGTTTGGGCCATAGTCCCTGCTATGCCCCTGCACAAGCGCCTCGAAAGCCGACCTGATATCTTCGCGATTTCTGGAGACTTTACTCCGTGACGACTCCTAAGGAGATAGCCAAATGCATAGTGATGTATGAATCAATCGAATTTCACGGTTCCTCCTTTCATATTTGGATTAGCCTCCATTGATGCTATGCCGAAAACGTCCGAAGACCAGTTAGCGATACGTAATAGTACCGACATCCAGTTGTGAGCCGCTCAATACAATTGGATGTCTCACCTCGAGAGTATCTAATTTTCCTTTCTTCGGTTCCATAACGACCGAGGGTCGACTCCTCAGCTCGAAAGAGCCTTGGGCGATACCAGTCAACTGAAACCGTCCTTCGGATGTAGTGGTGTCACAATAGGGCGATCCACGAAGGTAGACGGGAAGATCGGCAATGCCGTTACCGAGAGAATCCACAACCATGCCGGTTATTTCCCCCTCAGTTTGAAATTGCCCGTGAATCGTATCTCTATTCTCCTCAGGAACTGTAATTGTCGGTATGTAGGCCGATAATTCGCTACCAATCGCCGCAAGAACTGCATACCGTCCGTTTTGCAGGTTACTGAACCGGATATATTCGTATTCATCGAGAATGGCTGTTTCACGAAATCCCGAATCGCTGCTGGGGTTATAGTCCGCGGACATAATACTCACCAATGATCCCGAGTCCGCACGGCAGACAAGATTGGCATTATCGACCATTACCGCAAGGGAATTTGGTGTATCCGAACCGCTTCCGCCACTAACCGGAGCCTGCTCTTCGGTGCAACTCAGAGTGCCAATTAAAAAAAGCACAAGAACCCAGACACGAAATCTGCCAGGGTACACAGAAGTGTCAAGCATTGTCGGACTCCTTGTAGACTCGGGTGACCGGAAATGCCTGGAAATTCATCTGATAGACCCGGTTTATGCCGCAATCGTCTCGCGCAATTTCCCGGAGTTTTTCGGTCAATGCGCGAATCGCCCCCCTGGCCTCCTCGAAACCCTCTTCGGACAGGCTCAACGTCATTGTAGATATCTCGCGCTGTTCTTTATCGAAACGGCCGAGGGCTTCCTTGGCAAGATCCATCATTGTCGTCTGGAAACTCCGCACGGCGAGCGCCTGTACTTCTCGACCCGCCGTTACAAAAGTACTGGTCAAACCGACAGTCCCGTTGGACCTGCGATGAAGTATGCCGAGGCTTTCCAATAGCTCAACGGATTTCTTCGCCTTGGACGGGCTTATGGGCGGTACAAGCATTCCCGCCAGACGATCGTATTCTTCATTCAGGGGGTGAAAATGAAGCAGTTCTCGGATAACCGAGTGATACCATTCGCTGTAAAAACGGTACTGTTCGGACGTCAGTGGTGCGGCCTCGGGAGCTTTACGCAATTTGAGAAGCTTCTCAAAGCAGTGGCGTTTTGCTTCAAGGCTCCGGGCCTGATTGAATCGAACAAGGTGCTCAAAGTACCTGGTTGCGTCTTTCCCGAGACCCAAAGCCCCTGCAATTGCCAGCGCATGTTCCATCGACAGATTGCGTTCTCCCCTGAGAATTTTGCTCAAGAAACTGGGATCAATCGAAAGCTTTCGCGCCAGCCCCCGCAGCGATAAACCACTGGTATCCGCTAAGATATCGGTTACTAGCTTCCGATAGTCAAAATAGGTGAATACGTCTGTCATATTTCATCCGCCCCATGTATTTAACCCAGGTTTCGCAATCGACTCACGGCATTCTGCGTAAGCTGTTGCACGATCTTGACTTAGAAAAATGCTCAAGGTATCTCCCCGGATACCCCTGCGCTTTTTCTAAGTCAATCTCGCACAACATCTTACGCATAATGCTCTACCTCGGCTCCGCTCGGTACGGCGGTTCTCGACTGCGAAACCTGGGTTA
>CAYFVL010000227.1:0-9802 GCA_964346405.1 uncultured Fibrobacterota bacterium | reverse complement strand
ATCGCGCGCCGGCTTACGCAGAATGCCGTGAGTTGATTGCGAAACTTGGGCTAGTTAAGCCTTGGCATAATAACATAGCAAATAAACGCATAGCATTCACAACTTTTCTCAGTCATAGAAAGATATTTCAATCTTTTGTCACTATTATGCATCTGTAGTCATTAACCCGAGTGATCATTCGATGACCAAAGCAACCGTGAACCGACACAGGAGTGGCACATGCAGCTGGATAGAACGAATAACAGTCGTCGTAATTTTCTGAAAACGAGTGCCGCGGCTTCGGTCGGAGTGGGAGCGGCCGCGTCCGCACGCCCGCTTTTCTCAGCAGGAAGCCGCAACAGTGCCGAAGGAGAGCGTCCAAATATCATTCTGGCTATGGCCGATGATCTCAGTTGGAATGGGTTGGCTTATATCGGCGCTCATGATACGCCGATAACTCCCAACCTCGATAAAATGTCGACCGAGTGTCTGCGTCTGGACCGTTTCTATGCCTGTCCGGTCTGTTCCCCGGCGAGAGCCGGCTGTCTAACTGGTCGATACCCTTCTCGAGAAGGTGTTATGACCGGGGGGAAGATGGAGCCTGAAGATGTAATTATCCTTCCCGGTATCCTGTCGAATTACGGGTATGCAACAGCTCATTTCGGGAAATGGCATCTCGGAGACAAGGACCACATGAAACCGGAATCACGCGGATACCAGGAGTCCTTCTGGAACGGAAACAACTGCCATCACGTGGATCCGGACGAATATATGCGAGGTGATCAAAAACTGGGCGTAATCGAGGGGGACGACTCGGAAATTCTAGCGAACGAAGTACTCGCATTTGCGCAAAGAAGCAAAGAACAGGGGAAACCTTTTTTCGCAACGCTCTGGTTCCATGCTCCGCATTCGCCCCACGGAAGTTCTCAGAAATATCGTGACCTCTATCCGGAACTAAACGAAAGCAAAGTTGATATGTGGTCCGACATATCAGCCGTCGACGGAGGCATGGGGATTCTTCGCGAAGGACTCAAAAACCTTGGTATAACCGAGAATACGATGCTCTGGTTCAATAGCGACAACGGCAGGTATCCAGGGCCTACTCAACTCAGCGGCAGCAAGGGAAGTCTTGGGGAAGGCGGCATACGCGTGCCCTGCCTTCTCGAATGGCCCGCCAAAGTAAAAGAACCACGGCTCACCACTATTCCGGCGGGGATCTTTGATTTTCTCCCCACAATCTTAGACTATCTAGGCATTTCTACCGACGAAGCACTCTCCCCGCTCGACGGTATCAGCCTCCGACCCTTGATCGACGGTACCTGGGAAAAACGCCCGAAACCTTTGGCGTTTCAGTGGAGCAATTGGGATAGTACCTATGATCCGGAAACCTCAATATATGCCCTTATCGACAATGATACAAAATTTGCGATCACTCCCGAAGGGGATGCGCTGTACGATCTTGTGGCAGATGTAAAAGAACGCGAAAACATTATCGCCCAGCATCCGGACAAGGCAACGGAAATGAAGACCTACCTCTCGGACTGGATCGTATCGATGGAGAATAGTCTGGCCGGCGATGATTATTCGACGAATGTTGTTTACGGACAAGACCGTCTGAAATTCCCGACCACCTATCGTTTTACCTTCGAGCAAAACGCCCTGGTGATTCACTCCAATCGACTCTTGAGCGGCACGATTCGAGCCGAGCTGATGTCCGCCGACGGACGGACGATTCATCGTTGGAACCAGGCGGTTTCGTCGGGGCGGACGATGCGATTAGCGATTCCCGCCCTGTCTAAAGGAACCTATGTGATACGGCTTCTGCGGCCTGAGGGCAAACACGTCACCGAAAAGGTAACTCTGCGCTGATATCTTTGCGCCGCGAGAGATGTTCGTCGGGAAATACAATTACTCGAATTTGTTTACCCGGGATAGGGAAAGGGGAGTGGCCGATGCTACTCCTTCTTCCTGTATCGACCATACGGAAAAGCCTATCCACCTTCTGATCAAATGACCAATCAGGAGCCCGGAACAGGCAATACCCGACCTCCGATCGCACCATCGGGGTATTCCCGTGATCTGACAACAACAAACACATCGCCTGAGCGCATTGATGATTCCAGAACATCGAACGAGTTATCTTCCCATTCTCCCCCGAGGTCATCGATGGTAATCCAGCCTTCGGCAAAAAGCATTTCGTCTTCCGGGTTTTCGGTGGGAGGAATAGTCACAACGGGTTCTTCGCCCCCCGCCCACGGCTGTGTTGCATATAGCCGTGCCTCGGTAGGCTGTTCCAGATTACGAAGCTCAATCTCGTACCGCATCCGAGTACCGGTTCTATCAAGCCAGAAACGAGCCGTACCGGTGACATGAGGCTCGGCGGCTGTTCGGTCATCATTTATAAGAGCCTCAGACGAAAGTTCGGCAAGAAATGTTGGTTTTCGGGAACATCCGCCCAGAGTGGGCAACATGATCAGTACGAATATAGTCATGAGAAAACTCAGATGCAATCCGACCGCTCCCATCGCATGCCGTGTGCCACTAATTACTCCTCTGCCGGCTTCACACATGTTTTCTCCTTTCGCTCGGGCATAAACCGCTTTCGAGATTCTACACGATAGTTTTTCATCATGCGGATGAAGAAGTGCTTCTTTTAGGCTGTTTATTGAGCAAGGCCTGTGCCGATCTTTTGCTTTGGGGAGATGAGGTGGGAGGGGATAGCGTTGGTGGGAGGGGATACCGCCGGCCGGCGGTATTTACCTGTCCCGGGTCCTGGGACAGGTTTTGGAGCGATCCCTTTTCTGGAGGTTATTGGTGCTCGTTCAGGAACTCGGAGAGGGTTCTGACGATTTGCTCGGGATTACGCAGTTGGCATTGCCACACGACCAATGTACGCCATCCCAGCGAGTGAAGCGTTTCTATGTTTCTTAGATCACGGGCTACATTCGTATCGAGTTTTTCGCGCCAGAAGGATTCATTGCCGGTGGGACGGCGACCGCGAGGGCAGCCGGGGTGACTGTGCCAGAAACAGCCATGTACGAAGATGACTTTTTTATGCCGGGGAAGTACGATATCCGGACGACCAGGAAGATCCGTGCGGTTTTTGCGAAATCGGTATCCCAGACGATGTACCATCGACCGCACCAGAACCTCGGCCCGGGTGTCTTTGTTCCTGACACGGGACATTATCCAGCTTCGTTTCCTGGAATCAAATAGGTCCAGAACTCAGTCCCTCTCCCGAGTCGAAAGCAATACATGCACAATGTCGGCGATTCGGGCTGCCAAAAGAGGCGGTACGGCATTTCCGATCTGTTTTGCTATTTCCGTTTTTGTTCCCTTGAAAACGAAACTGTCGGGAAACGATTGAAACCGTGCGGCTTCACGATATGTAATAGGGCGATGTTGTTCCGGATGCAGATAGCGTCCTTTCTCCGGTTTGTAAAATTCGGTACGCATCGTAACAGCGGGTCGGTTCCACCAGAGCCGTCCGAAAAGATCGGTCCCTCCGGACGTTTTCCTGATCCAGCACTGTGGCGTAATATGCGGCGCTCTTCTCTGGAGATCGAATCGATTCATCCCCTCTTCGGGAATCGCACGATACCGTTGCATACTGAGTGCTGTCGGAGTGCGCCCGAAATGCAGATCCAGAGGAGGTTTTTCGCTGTTTGGCCCAATGCCCGACGGCGCCGGCAAATCGCCGACTGCATCCCGAACCGTCCGCCATGGTTTGGCTCCGACGAGGTACTCACTAATTGGAAAACCGGCTTTCGCTATTGTAGAGATTGGCTTTCGGGCAGGATTGAAATGGCTCTTTGGCGGAGGAAACAGCTCTTGAAGACCTCCGATTCTGCTTCCTATGATAAACGCTCGAATCCTTGTCTGGGGTACTCCATAATCGGCGGCGCAGAGTTTTGCCGAAACAACATTGAACCCCAGGGCCTGGGCGGTTCTGGAAATCCGTTCGTGTTCACTGCTCCCCAGAAGCTGTGGGACGTTTTCTATGACAAACACTTTTGCGCCACACCTTTCGACAACATCAAGATATGGACGCCAGAGTTCCCTCCGCACATCACCGATTCGATTCTTGTTCAGAAGGCTGAATCCCTGACAGGGTGGTCCCCCGATAACCACATCGGCATGAGGTATTTCGCGGGATGATTGAGAAAGGATCTCAACAATGTCGCCGCATTCGCAATGCGCTCCGAAATTCGCCGTGTAGGTATCTCTGCAATACCTATCGAAATCGTTTGCCCACACCGATTCAAAGTGATGACCGAATGCTTTTGTAAATCCCAGAGTCATTCCACCCGCGCCACAAAAGAGATCAATCAGTTTCCATGGATGAGCCGGTTTTGGCACAACACCGTTCATTCTGGCACGGTAGGTCTCTTCATCGGCCAGACGGTAATAGTCCACACTTCGGGCGTGTACCCTCACAGTGACATCGGACTCACGACATTGGCGTTTTCTGCTTGACATTTAACTCCACATACTAACGATCTGGTTATAACTGAATTCGGCCCCGCCCACATCCGATACCAGCCCGTGTTTCGCAGCCGACTCACGGTTCCGCCGGGCGGGATAAGGCACACTAGCTAGCTAGAGGGAATGCAGCCACTGGAAAGCCGGCAGGATGTATTTCACAATACAAGTAGAACACTCTCCCACATTGGTTGGTGCGCCTCAAAACGCAGGTAACGGCCCTGTTCTGGGTTTCCCAATAGTTCCTCTGTCGAGAAGGAACGGTCGGTTTGGTATGTTACCCCCCCGCGACCGACGGAGATTGATTATGCCGAAAATGCTGTGAAACGCGGCATACCCCAGATAGCCAAACCCAAAATCAACCGAAGATACACCTCTGGCGTTTCTATTATCAAAAGAAATAAGAGAAAGATCTTCAGGAACATTCAGTCCCGCCGCCTGCATCCACCAAAAGAGATGGTAAGCTGTTTGGTCTCGGGGTGCAATCCAGGCTGTTACGTTTCTGTAGTCCATCGCGCGCCCAATCACCGGGAGATAATAGTCGGCCGGCTTCCATCGATTGACAAGATCACCGCCCGGCTCAAACCGATGAGCGAGTTTTTTCATTGAAGCCGGCAACGGATCGGAACCTGACGCCTCAACCACGTGCACTTTCATCCCTCGCCTTTGCGCATGCTTTACCAGCGATTCGCCGCGCTCTCTCCGCCAACCTTCCTCATCCGTGCCGCCCAGGATATACGCGACTTCACGATGATCAAGAGAGGCCAGAGAATCAATAGCTGTTTCAATCCCCGCTTCCTCGTGGAAATGGCATCGAGTAAACTGTGAAGATAGAGGCGTTTGTGTCTCGGTATCGTCAAGGTAATCAAACCAGACCACGGGACGATGATAGGACAGCATGAAATCAAACCAGTCGCTTAGATTGGGCAAAGTACGACGAGAATCGACCAACAGCGTTCCAAGAATCCGGTTTCCCTGTTTTGCGAACAGCTCACGAATACCCTCTTTGCCGGCGCTGGACGGGGTAGGTGGTATTCCATCTTCCATTGTAAAGTGGTGACGCAGTTGGATTCCATATCGAACGACCTCGTGCTCGAATTCCGTGTAGAAGAGTCGGGTCCTTTCCGAATTCGCAAGGCTTTCCAGGTTTTTAAAATCTGTCTGCAGGATAATTATAATCGGGCCGTCGGTCGCTGTTTTAACATTTGCCTTCCGGTGCTGCGGTTCGGGAGGTCCAACAACCCAGGACCTTCCTGATTTGTGGATCAGTTTTTCTTTCCGAAGCCGATCGAATGCAGCGAGGAGAGTAGTGTTTGAGACGCGAAATTCATTCGTGAGCGCAAGAACTTTTGGGAAATGCCGCCCAGTCTGCCATTCCCCGCTATAAATCTTTTTTCGTAATTCCCCGGCAACCTCTTCATCAGCGCTATGCCGATCGATTTCTGCCGGTCTCATTCGAGCCACAATGATCATCGGTCTTCCACGACTGAACGATATCACGCCCTTTTCGCGAAGAATATGGGCGGCTGAAGAGATCACCGATTCGGAAATACCGAATTTCTGAGAAAGCTCTCGGGCGGGCGGAAGACGGCTTGAACGGCACAGCTCGATTTCCTTCTCGAGCATTTGTCGAGCCTCAGCGGTTTTTTTACTTTTATTACTCATTTTTTCCGGTTCGCCCCAGAAATTATTTACCCGCGGATCCCCGCTTCTCCAACTGCCGGAATCAGGCGAAAAAACTGCTACGACACTCGATATCGGCAAAATCAGTTTTCACTCTGCCAGCAAATGCCCCCGAACCGCCGCCATCTCGTTCATCCTGGTAATATAATAATTTTAACGTCAGCTTGTGGGTAGCGTGGTAATAGACCCGGCATTTGTAGACAGTGAATCGGTTTGCGAGGCGTCCGATTGACGATGAGAGCTATTGCCTTATGATCGGACGGAACACTAGCCCAGTTTTCACAATCAATTCACGGCATCCCACGTAAGCTGCCGCACAATACCGTCGGCGAATCCCGGGCTATTTGTCTTCGAGAATGCCGGAATCGGGCCTTCTCCCATTCCATAAAGAATACGACCCGACCAGTGCTTCAGGTTCGACTCCGAGACGGTATAGCCGCTGGAGAAACAACCATTTTACTTGCGTCTGCAAGATACCGTTCTGCTCTAAACGGCGTGGCTCTACCCTAAGCCGCGGCTCGGTTATACGTATAGAGAGATATTCGCGGGCGAGTCGCTCGGAAAAATCCAGGTCCTCGAAAAGCGGTATTTCAGTGAATCCGCCGATGCGGGAGAATACGTTTGCCCTGACAAATATGCCGTTATCCCCGAAAAAACGAGTGCAATTCCGATTCTTATCAAGATCACGAAAACGCAAATCAAGTACTCGTCCAACCGTTTTAATGATTGTATTCCGGCGAGTGAACTCATTTGAAAAGCCGCCACCATCGAATCCCCACTCGATAATTGCGCTTTCAATTGCCTCAAGTGCCCCCAAAGGCACCCGGACATGACTGAACAAAAACCAGAGGATATCGCCACGTGCAGAATCAGCCCCCAGATTCATCTGTCGGGCACGGTGCCGCGGCCCCCTCATCACCCGAACATCGGTACCACATCTCTCTACCGTAGAATCGGTACTTTCTCCGTCAACAACAATTACCTCGTAAGGGACTGTACCATGATGCTCTTTTACAGATTGCAAGGTTTCCTCTATGTAGTCTCCTTCGTTGTAAGCGGGAATGATAATCGAGATCATAATGTTTTATCGCATCGTTAATCAAAGATTGGCGATCGGATTCTCTATTCCACAAATCCACGTGCTTGATCTTCCTCCCGCCGGGCAGAACGGCACAATCTATACAACTGAGCCGGCTTGGAAGGAATACAGGCTATCGGTTCAATGCAGGCTACTTCTACCCCCATACAATCCCATCCAGCAACGATATCAGACGGGAAACCGGTGAATCGGTCAACGAGTTTACAGCGGGTTGCCGCAACACGTGAATTCGTCCGGTTTTACGCAATACCTCAAATCTCGTTCCTCCTCCATGTAACCGGCGAAATGCGATATCGAGGGTCGCACCACCTATTGTAAGGTTTCGAACGGTTAAATCCGGGATCCACTCGGGAAGTATCGGATCAACAAACAGAGTCTTCAACGGAGCAACCGGCTGCATCCCGAGCAGTACCTGCCCGAACAACCCATATGCAGCGGCATTCCATACCTGAGGCGCATTGGCACGGGGGTAAGATCCCGGATGGCGATGGGTATTTCGATCGAATCCTCCTATGCACTCCGGTACCCAGGAATGGGCCCAGAGTTCGGACATCTCGACATTGTTTCTCACGAGTTGGAGAGCCTGTTTGGCAAACCCATACCGCCTCAGTCCGAAGGCAATAGTGGCATTCTCAACCGGCCACACGCTTCCCAGATGATAGCTCAGAGGATTATAAGCAGGATGAGTCGACGAGAGGGTTCGGATCCCCCAGCCGGAATACATATCGTCGGAGAAAAGCATTTCCACCACGCGAGGAATCTTTTCTTTTTCGATTATTCCCGCGGCCAGACAATGACCGATATTCGAGGTACGAACGCGGATCAATTGTTTTTTTGCATCAAGACCGAACCCAATGTATCCCTCCCCCTTTACCCAGAAATCCCGATTGAATTGTGCCTTCAGACGACGAGCTTTTCTTAGATACGCCCATCCATTTGTGAATTCATTCAGAAGAAACGAGAAAAAAGAAGCCGACTGCAATGCAGCGTAATAATAACCCTGCAGTTCACAGGTCGCGATCGGCGGCGGCGCCAGTGAGCCGTCTTCGTACACCACTGCGTTTTCGCTATCCTTCCACCCCTGATTGCGTGGTCCGTACTTCGAATTCGTTTTGTATTCCAGATAGCCGTCACCATCACGATCACCAAAACGTTCCGCCCAGTCGAGGACTTTTCGACACGCACCCCAGTGTTTCCTTACCAGCGAAAGATCTCCGGTGCAGGCGTATAGGTAAGCAATTGAAACAACGTACATGAGTGGTGAAGCGAAATCACCATAATACCGGGAAAAGGGTGTGGAGGCCAAACGATCCCGTGAGCCCATGCGTGCCTGCTGAATTATGCGTCCCGGTTCCTCGTCTCGAATCGGATCGTTACGGCTTCCCTGAAGTCTACCCAGTTTCGTAAGGGTGTGTTCAAGCATCCGAGCATTATCGAACAACGCAACCATCCAACTCGTCGTCAGGGAATCCCGCCCGAACAAAAACGGATACAGCGGATATCCCGCCACAGGCGTCAACCATTCGTCGGGAGCGCCGTGGAGTCCGCTCGAAGCGCCCACCAGATCAAGCGCGCCGTTGAATATCCGCGCAATCCCTTCCCCGGAACCGGATTCGAATGACGCCGACTTCATTCGGTTCTGCTCTCTACGAAGTTCTCGTTTGCGTTGTTCGGATTCGGTCATTGGATCGGCAGGGTCGAATGCACGAATGGTCAGATGCTGACTGACGGTTTCTCCCCGCGGTATCCCCCATCTTGTTACGAGACGATCAGAGGTGCTCTTCGTTCGTGGCCCCGTAGCTGCGATATCGGTGTAGAGGTTACCACGATCGTAACGGAACCGAAGGCCCTCGGCTTCGCGCTCGATATGGATTTTTTTCCCTCCGTCCCGGCGGCCGTCATCGACCGTTTGAAGGCTTTCAAAATCCGCGCCCAAAAGCCATGTGGTAGTGAATTTTGCGAACGTGTTCCAGGCATTCAGGATCCGGAGATCTATATCGACGCCCGCGGGGCGCACGGTGTAGGTCAGAACCGCGCTTAGCCCCCGCTCATAGAGACCGTCCCGACGGTTTATCATCCCCGATCCGCTTCCTCCCGTACCCCCGCCCGCCACTTCTGGATAGACCAGGGAGAATTCCATATTATTCGATTCCGAACATGCGGCCGAACAAACATACGGCGATTCATCCCGAAAACGAAGCTGCAGTCTACTCAGGAAGCGAATGCCGTGATGATAAAGGCCTGTGAAACCTTCTGGGGAAATCGCTCCCGTACGATCTACCACACAGAGAGACGGACCACTCCAGCCTTGCAGCAATCCCGGACGCACGGCGGCCGATTCGCCTGTTTGGCGTTGCGGAAATTTTGAATTCTTCATGCCGTGATACGTCATTTCCATCGAACCCATTTTGAGCCGCATCAGGATAAACCATGCGAATTGAAGCAGATGCAAATACCATACCCACCCCGGGGTCTTGCCCGGGGACGAACTGCCCGGGGACGGAGCTGCAACGGGGCATTCACCCCGAAAGCGGCAAACTGCCCGGGGACGGAGCTGCA
>CAYFVL010000226.1:0-9988 GCA_964346405.1 uncultured Fibrobacterota bacterium | reverse complement strand
ACTCCCATTTACTACACCTCCTTTGCACCGTTCATGTTGGCTTCCATTATCGGTATCGTTGCATTCATGTTCTGGAATATTGGGAAAGTTGGCCGTTCTCGAAGAGTGTTGTTGATACAGCATCTAGTGGGTGTCGGGGCGGTTGCCCTGGGCGGGACTCTGGATCTTTTGTCCTTGCTTGCTGGAAGACGTTTAGCGTCCCAAACCGGGAATAATACCTTGTATGGGGCACTTGTTTTCGGAATGATAATGACAATCGTCTTCACCAGGCGTCTGACTGCCATAATCAGAGATAGGGAAGTGACGTTTCACAAGCTCAAGGGAGCATACCGAGAACTTGAAGAAGCACGCGCGCTACGTGAACTCGGGCAATCATCGGCTATCATAAACCATGAAATTAGAAATTATACTTGCGCGGTATCCGGATATGCCGCATTAGCGCTCAGAGACAAAACTCTTAGTGAAAAAACTCGAATGCTTGTAAGCAAAGTGAGCGAAGGCATGGATAAGATCCTCGGCTTCAGTCAAGATATTCTTGATTTTTCAAAATCGCGGATTCTTAGGGACATGAAACCTCTGTCCATTATTTCTCTCATTAACAGATGTGTAAAAAACTTTCGAGAGACCAGTAACAAAAAAATTACCGTGCATGGCTATTCCGACCCCAAAACTATGATAGCCGGTGATTGGACCAAACTCGAACAGGTTTTTCTGAATCTGTTCAGGAATGCTTTTGAGGCTGATGCAAAATCGGTTGCGGTCCGAGTTTCTTGCACCGAAACAGTACTCCTCGTCACGGTTGAGGATGATGGGAAAGGGTGTTGCGAAGAAGAGATCTCAAAAATCTTCAAGGCCTTCTACACCTCCAAAAAGGAAACCGGGACCGGTCTCGGTATGGCGATTGTGCAGTCAACAATTGAGGGACATGGCGGGGCTATAACCGCTCATACAAAAAATCTGGCAATGGAAGAAAAACATGGACTGGTCATCAATCTTACGTTTCCCTTATACAAGGAAGCTCAGCGAGAAGAACAAGAGAGATACCCAAGCATACTTCTGATTGGGGAGGGGATTAAGGGGCTTCCCGACGTCATAAAGCTGTTCCGCAATGTTCATAGTTATCCCAAGATTGCTTCGAAGTTGGAGGATGTGGAGGAAAAGCTGCTTGGAACAGAGCACCAATCGGTTCTCGGAACCGTTGAAACCCTGAATCGGTTACGCAAGAGAACCCGGGAATACACATATGCTACTCACGCATTTCTTCCCGCGAATGGATCAACACTACTCATAATCGACGAGACGTCGGAAAATTCCCTTCCGGAAGTTTTTTCGGAAGATTATATTGTTTCCCATTTGCTTAATCCCGGAAATTCCGGGGATTTACAAGCCGAATCCATTCATACGGAACAGATGGGTTCGGCGTAAGAATGAATCGGTTTTATGTATCTGAAACGACCCTGTCCCATTCACATGAGTTTCCCAACGATCATCAATGCGATCCCGCTAAAAACCCCGAGTGTGTCAACTAGAATTTCAGCGGCTTCTCTGGGCATTTCGTACTCGGGCACGTAGTTGTGAAGAGAGAACACGACTGCCCATAGCATTACCGACCAGGAGTATAATGCTAACGGAAGCGGAAGCATTTGCTCTATGTAAAAAATGGCGACCGCCGTGCACGCTGCCCCAATCATTCCCAAAACCAGAAACAGAACACGTCTTCTTCCCAGAGTAGTGGCAAGAGTTGGGACATTTAGCCGTCTATCACCTTCTATGTCCCGCACGTCACAAGATATTGTATTTGCCATTATCGAAAAGAAAAACGCTACCGTAATGATCCAGATGTGAAAAAGTGGGCGGTGCACGGGAACTCCTTTACCCAAAAGAAGTGCAACTGCATTTAACGCCCAAAGAACACTCACAATAACGTTTTTCGCACCGATGATGTCTTTCAGCCTGAGCCATATGAGTCTGCCGCCTCTGTAAACGGGAATCAAATGAACTGAGTAAAGGACACCTATCGCCAGCAGAACGAAATGCCAAGTGAGCAGGTTCCCAGAGAAAACCAGGAGACCCACGCAGCCGAACAGCGCCAAGGACATGGCTAAAAGGATCGCGAGTTTGTTCCGTTGGTAATAGAGACGCTGCTCGGGACGAGTGTATGCATCTTCGGAATCGGTAAGACGATTGAACAGGTAAATCGAAAAGACGAAGACCGTAGTGGTCGAGAACAAAATCCAGTCGGTCTTTAAGCCGAGATAATAGCTTAGACCCAACAATTGGATACCGGCACCAAGGCCCTGCCATACGACCGGGAAAAGCGTTTTCGGAGTTCGGATAGTCTGCAGCATAGGTACCCTCCTTCTTGAGAAAATTCGTTTAACCATTTCGAAATGCCGGTCCCGGCGCTTTCGAGGGGTGGAATTCTGCATCTGTTTCGGCAGTTCTCCTGGAGGAAGAACTACCTCAACTTAAAGGGCTGCTGTGAGTCCTTTGGAGATCGGAATGCGAAGTATTTCTTTAGCCAGTTGCACTAACCTGATTTCCTGCCTGCTCACAAGGGCTTCGTAACATCCGTTCCATCTCTTTGAACACTATATCTATAGTATACATAGAGGAAACACACAATGTGTTGTATATAATCAAAAATATTGTGTTTTTTTTTGTGAACAGATAAGTATTGGCGGAAATGGCAACCAGTCCGAGTGTTTTTTTTCGATTTCGACACTGACCATCCCTTGTAGCCAAAGGGAGATCCTGGTCGACTCATACCGGCAGGGGGAAAGACGGTCTGTTGGTATGGAATTCGGCTATCCGATAGCACTCGCCATGGCGGGGGATGACCCACCGGAGAGCAGGTTGGGACATGGTCCCAGTGCTGATCTCACCTCGTGCATGGTATCCAGCAGCTCCGGAGGGGACGATTTCAGGCACTCCCGGCAGATACTATTCAGATAGGTGCGGGTTATTCGTGCTTGAGAAGCCCATTGTGCCACTGTTTCAGGAGCATGATGGATGAGAGTTTCTGTAGCGACATTCATTGGTGATCGGTCAAATCGACGATACATTGGGTTCACACGCCTGAATGTGTATGCGGCCATAATGTGTCTTCGAAGTGTGCCGGCAATCAGGGCGCGATCCAGATCCAATGCCGAAAACGCTCCGTAGTGGCAGGAGAGAAACCCAAGCCACATGGAGCCGCGGTCGGATGTCATAATAAAAAATGTACTACGTCCAAACCGTTCCAGAAGTCCGAAATCCTCCCCAAGATGTCGACATACTTCTGTACTGCACACGCATACGTCGTACGAGCCGGACCATAGCATGCGAGCCGCCTCGTCTGGAGTTGATCCGGTGGCGAAATCAATGGTTTCGCTGCTCGAGAAGTAGGTCTCATATGTAGAAAGAACAACCGGGTTGGTATCGATCGCCAGTGTATTGATCCTGACGCCATGGTCTCTCGAGTTGCTTTCTGAGTGGTGAAGACTCAAGGTCATGTGAGTGCTCCTGTTCCATTTTTTTCGCCGAAACCCCGTGGCGCCTCGGCATGGGCTGATGAAATTTTGGTCGTTGGTTTGGGTTATTAACCCAGGAAACGCATATTCCCGTCGATGGAAGGTATGCTGGTTTTCAAAATTGAGAATCAGATTATCGCCCTTAATTAATTCAACGGGCTTACTGATCTCGACAGGGGCTATGAAGGTGGTTCCGCGTATTTTCGGATACCATGGATCCCCCGATACCGGTCTGCATTGCTTCCCCAGCAAATCTTATGCCCCCATCGGCGCGAGAGCGGGACGGTGTAGTCGGGAAAACGAATCTCATGAATCATGCGTATATGGCTACTTCTTCAGCAAGGTATATTAGTTTGCTCAAGCGATCCAATTTTTGAACCTGGAGAAACCTTTGATACGGCTGCCCATTTCAGATACCGAAGATTTCTACGAAATCGATCCCCGCATCATTATCGCGGTCGGACTCAACTACCAGGCACATATTGCCGAGCATCACACGTCGGACACTCCCGATCTCGAGCTTCCAAAAGAACCGATACTGTTCTCAAAAACCCCGAATGCGCTCATTAGCTCCGAACAGTCGATTGTAATTCCACGGTTCATCGATGATTATGGTTTTCAATCCCCGCGGGTTGACGAAGAGGCGGAGTTGGCGTTTGTCATAGGGAAGAAGAGCCGGAATGTTTCCAGGGAAGCGGCCATGGAGCACATTCTTGGGTTCACGTGCGTTAACGATGTAAGCCAGAGGAATTTCCAGAAAACGGATGTGTCCGGATGGTTCAGAGCGAAGTCACTCGATACGTTCTGTCCCATCGGTCCGGTACTGGTGCCGACTGGAGACATCAAAGATCCCCAGAATCTTACGATAGAATGTCGTGTGAATGGTAAGCTGGTTCAGTCCTCCAACACAAAGCACATGATTTTCCCCATCGCCGAACTCCTGGAGTTCATAACGAAGCATTTCACTCTTATGCCCGGCGACATCGTCACGACGGGCACTCCAAACGGCGTGCATCCACTCAGGCATGGCGACATCGTTGAGGTGGAAATAGAGAAAATTGGTGTGTTGCGCAATTTTGTTTTTGAGGAACAGTAGCCCGGGGGGCTTTTTGGCGATGTCGTTTTCGGGACCGGTACGAGTGTGCTGGACTGTGGTTGAAAGAAGTCGGATTCGTCTCAGTTGGGGAATTTGTTATCTAAAATTTCCGAGGTCGGTCTTCTTTCATCCGTTTTTTTCCATGCGTTGAGGAAACACAATTATTTTATCGGCAAGGTCAATCACTGTGCCGTGAGTCGATTGTCGAAGTCGGGTTGAGGATATATCGGTTGGTTGAGTGACCCTTCGGTCAGGCTTGCCGTGATCACCATTCGGCTGAAGGCGGTTTTATCGTGCAAACTCGATCCGAAATCAATATGTTATCTATACGGTTGGGGATTCGGCATTGAACACCGAGCACCGAAACCCGTTTCAAAAACCAAACGCAGAGACGTGATCTGATCTGGAAAGGACATATAATTATGGAATGCAGATTTCACGGAATTACAATTTTAGTTCTGAGCGCTTTCACTCTCGTTTACGGCGATTTCGTCAAAGAACCCTGCAAGCAACGACAGGTCGATGCCAATCATCAGGGGACATTGCCTCTATATTCCTGCGGGAGCACTTCCTGCCCTCCGAGCGTGAAAACTGAAGGAACGATCCTGGATCGGGCCGATCTACCTTTGGAAGGGTATTTGGTATATCTTTCCAATAATCGTATGTACAAGACGGATCTTAAAACGTTCGATCCTGAAGAGATCACCGGTGCCGGAACTTGTGGTAGCCCGCATCCCCTTCAATTCTCAGATGACGGCAAATGGATTTTATACTGCAATAATGAAATTATTAAAATTGACGGGAGCGGAAAAAAACGGCTGGCTCCGGTAGGTAAGGTCGTCTGGCTGAGGAATTCCTATCGAGGGACAAATGATATTCTTACACTCAGTGGCAAAAAGGTATCAGTCGGCCAAATCATTTTGTCCGAGAATAACACCGTTTGTGATACCATGGTTGAGGTCGGTGATAACCTGAATATAAGAGAGGACTTCTTTGCTGCGGGCCACAAATATTTTACAGGTCAAAATAGTAAATCTGAAATTACCCATCCATGGGGAGAAAGTGAAGAAACTTATAATGGCGGCTTCTGGGAGATACCCTCAACTGGGAAAGTTTCCAGCGGCGACATGTTCCGCGCCTGCCCCATAGCAACATTTGTCTGCGCGCAAACGTTCAGCCCCGACGGGAAACTGGTGGCGGGGAATTTCGAACACGGATACCAGGATTGCATGCCCGAACAACACAAGGGGTTTTGTGTTACCCCCGTCCGGGAATTCGACGGTGCTCCGGAAGACTGGATTCTGCAGGATGATATCAGCGTGAATTTCGTTCCGGCCGAATATGAACTCGAGTCGGGTGAAACGACAAATCTTCGTAATGGGAACGTTCCGAGCAACGATTTTTCCTTTTACGAATGGACCAATAAAGAAGACTGGATCGCGGGAGTTCATTACGGAAATAGTACCCAGGTTTTCGGCGCGTGGCTCATAAACTGGAAAACCAACCAGTGGACTCTGTTGACCGATGAAGATACTCCGGTCTCTAAAGCTTCCGTGTATATCACTGAAGAAATCACACCTGTTAAACAACCTCGAAACAGGACCGTGCAACAGAACAATCACCACAAAGGCCGCATGCTGCATCAATGGCATAATGTCCTGGGACGCGAAGTGAACGGGGGAGCTATTCGCCGCAACGGCACACCGGTCGGTGCAACCGGGATCTACATCGATATGCACGGAAAAACGAGAATTGTAAGGTAATGCCGAGTTCAGAAGAACCATTTTTAATGGGGTCTTGTTTTTGAGAAGAAAATTGTTTGCATTGATTGCAGTGACATTCATGGTGGGGGCGGTGGTCACGCCGGGCTCCGCCTTCGATATCCAGGGAACGGTGCTGGACGGCGATTCGAATGCCGTGTCCGGCGCTGTCGTGCGGCTGATCGGACGGGCGGCGGTGGATACCACCGACTCGGTCGGTGCCTTCCAACTGACCGAGGCGTCTGCGGCGCGGCAAATTCCCCAAGCCGCACGATCATCAGGGATTTCGGTACGCCGCGATGGCGCGCGACTGTTTTTCACGGTTGATCACGAGAAAGCTCTCTCGGTGGACGTCTTCACTTTGGCGGGGAAGTATCTGGTTGGGAGAAAACTCAATCCGAGTGGGGCGGTTACGGTTCTGCCGTTTGAGTATGCGAAAAGTCCCCTGTTGATCAGAGTTGACGACGGTGTGCGGACATTGTTGTTCAAGGCGTCTGGTATCGATGGCGCCGTTGCCGGAGGAAAACGAACTTCGGTTGTCGGCACAGTCGGAACATCGGCCATGGCAGCGGGAAGCTCCTACTCCGATGAATTGGTGATCGAGCACTCTGATTTCGATCCGTTTTCCACTCCAGTTTCCGATAGTGTCGGTACACTCAGTCTGAATATCGGCTTTCCTTACTGGAAATGTGAAGGGGAGGAAACGGGCAAAGCGTTTCAGGTGCTCTGGCCCAATGGTGGAGAAACTCTTTTTGTCGGTGATACCGTACTTCTGAAATTCTGTGCCTGGTATCCCGATGAAGACGACATAACCAAGGTGCCTCCTGCCATAACCACTGACGGCGGGGTTTCATGGTCTAATCTCGAGGTAACCAATGTCGGAAATCGGGTTTACTGGGTCGTTCAAGACAGCATATACAGCGTAAAAGAAGACAAGAACATCTACCTTCCCTCCGATGCCTGCTTTATCAGAATCTCGGAGTACGGAAACCCTTTTGGGCATGACAATTCCGATGGGACGTTTGTGATTCGAGAGCGGTAGATCGCGGCCGGGGGAGTCATCTTTTTATGTCGGTTTTTATGTTGCTATGCATATTCGAATGATAATCCGGAATGCCGGTTTTTGTAGCACAATTGAGAAAGATTCCAAATGGCAAATCGATCCCACGACTGGCTGAAACAGGCCTTTCGCGATTTTGGACAGGCAAAGGATAGCCGTGCCGGAGATCGGCACGAGTGGGCCTGTTTTGCCGCACAACAAGCCGCGGAGAAAGCGGTCAAGGCATTGCACCTCGCCAACGGGCAGGAAGCGTGGGGACACGTTGTAGCAAAGCTTCTGAAACAGCTTCCTGAATGTATCGAAGTTCCGGAGTTGCTCGTGGAAAAAGCGAAGGTTCTGGACGGTTTGTATATTCCTCCTCGATATCCCGACAGCTATCCGGAGGGAGCACCCTTTGAGCATTATGGTATCATCCAGAGCGAGGAGGCTGTGAAATATGCCGGTGAGATCATTGAATTCGTCCGTTCTCAAATGGCCTGATCAAAAAACCGTGCTTGCGGCCTTGTCGGAGTGGGCTGAGCGGGCCGGGAATGAAAATACGAAACGTATTGGCTTTATCGGGTCGTATGCTCGAGGTGACTGGGGTGTTGGAAGCGATCTCGATATTGTGGTAGTTGTTGATAAAGTCTATGAGCCTTTCGAAAATCGCTCCCGCTCCTACGACACTACCGATTTGCCCGTGCCGACCGATCTACTTGTCTTTTCGGAAGAGGAACTGCGCACTCACCCCTCTGAACGACTGCGCGGTGAAATCGAGAGTACCGCTGTATGGGTATATCAACGATAGGGGTGGGACGTATGCTGTGAAACTTGGGCTGGAGTTCGATTCCACCCACTGCCGAGGCGAGAAGAGCACATTTACTCCGCAGGTCGAAGCGTGTGCAGATGGGGTATCCGTGGAAGTGCGTCGATCGACCGTGACCGTCCGATCCGCAGTGGAATGTCAGCCAGCAGAAAATGAAAGGCCTTGTACCCAAGAAGATCAAAGCCCACATTAACGGAAGAAACCTGATAGGGGAATAGAACATCGAGGCAATCGTCGAACGATACCAGTGAGCGTATCCGGGACGGGTTTTTGCCGAGCAGCTCCAATCGTCGGCAGTAGGCATATGCCATGTGATCGTTAAGGGCAAGAATGCAGGTGTCGCTTTCAGGAACGATAAATTCCGCTAGAAGCGAGAATTCGAGTATATAGCGCAGCTCCGAGGGCACTCGATGGAACTGCGTATCCATTGGATGTCGGAAATTCGATATGAAATACTCACGAACCGCGTTTTCGGAATAGCTCAGTCTTTTCAGTACCGATTCGACGGAATCGGAGGCATCCGGTTTAGATTTTTGTACCTCCAGGTTCAGCGGAAAGCCCTCTTTTTCCACCAGGGATTTCAGCAGATCACACCGTTGGTCTGCCCAGGACCAGCTATGCGGTGTGGGTACGGAAAGCTGTGGAATCCGCAAAGTTTTATATCCTGCCTGAGTCACGGATCGTGCTACAACCTTCAATGCACCAAGTTCGTCGAAATGGCATCGAGCAAACCGGTTCCGCACATGAGGCTTGGCCAGGATACCCCGTATCTTTTCCCGAGTACCTTTCTCGTTCCTGTAGTGCCCGGCGGTGTCCATGGAGTCGAACCAAACTACCGGGCGTCCGAATGTGCAAAGCCATGAAATGAGTTCATGAAGTTCGATGAAACCTTCGGTTGAGTAGAACCATGCCTGACCGGCCACCAGAAATCCGATACAGCGGTCTCCGAGTTCGGTAACAAGATCGGCAATGCCTCGTTTGCCATTATGCTGAGTCTCGTCTCCTCCAGTATCGGAGGCCGACACCGGTATGGCGCGTCCGCCGATGAGCGACATCTCTCGGATGAATGCCAAGGCAAAATCTCGCGTCCAACGACGAACCATCATATCCTTGAATGCATTATGATGATACTGTACAACGATAACACATTTTTCCTGGGGTTCGGTTGAGACGGTACGTCTTGGGTTGGCGTTTCCCACAACATTCCGCCGCCCACGCCAATGCACAAGTCCTTCCCGACGAAGACGTTCATAGGTTCGACACACCGTTGCACGCGATGTGCGGTATTCTTGTGCCGCAACCCCCACCTTTGGAAGTGAGCTTCCAGAGGCATAGAACCCTTCCTGTATTCCGGAGGCGAAAATCTGATAGAGCCGCTCGACAGCGGTGATCGATTTCGTTATGCTACTGCTTTCGGCCCTCTCACCAGCATCGGGTATCCTTATGCCGGCTTTTCGTGATATTTCCAGTATCCCTCGGGATTTCAGGGCATGGAGCACCTTCGAGACCCGTTCGACTGAAAGCCCGTATTCGGTGGCAAATTCACGCATTGTCGGCAATCGACCGGCCTTCCCCATACGTACTTGATCCTCAACCCAATCGAGGAGCGATCGTTCCTTTCCGGTCATTTGAATAGAGTCCTTTCAAAGCTGTTGAGTCAAGACTCGAAATTGTTAGTCAGGATGTGCAATCCTAGCCCAAGTTTCGCAGCCGAGAACCGCCGTGCCGAGCGGAGTCGAGGCGATGCCCCGAGCG
>CAYFVL010000225.1:0-10145 GCA_964346405.1 uncultured Fibrobacterota bacterium | reverse complement strand
CGTTTCGCCTTCGAGACTGTTTTCACCGGTGAAAACAGTCTCGAAGGCGAAACGTAATGAGATCGGCAACCGATCGTGTGCCATGGATGCTCCTTGTAACTGAATCCTAACCCAAGTTTCGCAATCAACTCACGGCATTCTGCGGAAGCAGTTGAACGAAATTGAGAAGTTGTTTCGTGACAGATCCTGAAGGCGATCGTTGCTCAAATTGTTATTGTATCCGAGGCATTCGGAATATCCCGAATAGCCCCGATCACCTCAACACAAGTAAACCGAGCCGGGTAGTGCGTTTCTTCTTGACTTCTCAAGGGACGGGTTGTAATTTTGACGATCTGTTCCGGGTTCTCGATGTTTTGAAGCTTCGCAGAGCCAGAGCTCGTACCAAGGGAGCATGTTTGTTCGGAAAGTTCTCGTTCCGTGGCGGGGTGCATCCGCCGAACAGCAAGGGACGGACGGAGTCCCAACCAATTGAAGTCCTTCCTCTACCGGAAAAAGTAATTCTACCCATTTCCCAGCATATCGGGGCACCGGCAAAAGTTACCGTGAACAAGGGGGATATTGTCCGACGGGGTGACCTCGTTGCGGAGAGCGGCGGATTTGTGTCCGCCAACATTCACGCATCCATTTCGGGGAAAGTAACGGCGGTAGCCGACAATCCCCATCCGCTTGGTCGGTATGTCGCGGCTGTTGAGATAGAAAACGACGGAAACGATACTGCATCCGATACTCTGCCTCCAATACGGAATTGGCGGGAAGCCGCCCCGAGCGAAGTCGTACGGTCCATTTCCGCAGCGGGGATTGTGGGTATGGGGGGAGCAAGTTTCCCCACTCATGTGAAGCTGTCTCCCCCACCGGAGAAACGCATTGATACACTCATCATAAACGGAGCCGAATGTGAACCGTATCTCACAGCCGATCACAGGTTGATGTTGGAAAAAACGCTTGAGGTTCTCACTGGAACCCTTATTCTGAAAAAAACGGTGGGTGCCTCAAAGGTCTATTTGACCATAGAGGATAATAAGCCCGATGCCATTGCCACTATATCTCAGTTTTTGTCGCGAGATGATTTTAAATCGATTACTCTTGCCAAGCTCCGAACGAAATATCCGCAGGGAGGCGAGAAACAACTTATCAATGCGGTGACTCGGCGCCAGGTTCCCTCCGGGGGTCTTCCGATGGACTGCGGATGTATCGTGCAGAACGTGGGAACAGCCTACGCTGTATATCAGGCTATCGCTGAAGGTATTCCCCTGTATGAGCGAGTAGTGACAATCACCGGACCACTGGTGAAAAATCCCGGCAACCTCCTGGTACGAATCGGTACACCTCTCCGCACTGTTCTGGAGTATTGCCAAGCCGATCTTACTTTGGCGCACAAGGTAGTCATGGGTGGCCCTATGATGGGACTTGCCCAGTCCGAACTCGATGCCCCGGTGATTAAATCGACATCAGGAATTCTTGTGCTGGATAGTGAAGTTCCCGCCGTCAAAGCGCACGATTGCATAAGTTGTGGGAATTGCGTGAAGGTGTGCCCCGTCCATCTGGTCCCTTCCATGCTGGCGAAATATATCGATAAAGAACAGCACGAGAGCGCGGAGGAATGGAATGTACTCGATTGTATGGAATGCGGCTCTTGTTCCTTTGTGTGTCCGTCGAAGATCAACCTTGTTCATTTCATGAAGCTGGGCAAATTCCACGTCATGGCGGCACGCAAGAAGGCAAAAGTCTGATTTTGCCGGGTATCCAAAAAAGAACTTAACCACGAGTCCGACGGAAGATTGGCGGATATGACAGACGAATCGGCTGAGAAGCTACTACAGGTTTCGATATCACCACACATAAGGTACGGGGAATCGGTACCTTCAATAATGTTGGCGGTTGTTATAGCACTTATTCCGGCATTTGCGGCCTCAATGTTCTTTTTTGGGTTGAACGCTCTCGTTCTCACCGCAACCTGTATTGTTTCCAGCCTCCTCACCGAATGGGTAATCGTACGCTTTCTTCTGAAAAGACCCAATACACTTGGGGATTTTAGTGCCTTGGTCACCGGAATTCTTCTGGCATTCAATCTCCCCCCTGATCTTCCTCCCTGGATGGCCGCCCTTGGATCGATTTTCGCCATTGGGGTGGTCAAATGGGCATTTGGTGGGCTCGGAAACAATTTTATCAACCCGGCTCTGGCCGGAAGAGCCTTTCTGTTGGCTTCCTACGCAGCGCGAATGACGAGTTGGTCTCCGACTCGATATGGCTCATGGTATGGTGCGTCGGTGGACGGCATCACGGGTGCGACTCCTCTGGAAGCCTTATCGCGGGTAGCTCCCGCGGGAAAGCTTTCGGTATTGCAATTTCAAGAGGCTATACCCAATCTGTTTATAGGAAACGTAGCCGGATGCATTGGTGAGACGAGTGCCGCGGCCCTTTTGCTTGGAGCCGCATTCCTCTGGTACAGAAGAATCATTGGATTCCGTATCCCATTGATCTATATCGGGACAGTCTTCGTGCTCTTTTGGGTGTTCAACGGAACCGGTGACTATTTCAATGCTGCCGCCATGACCGTTCCTCTTTACCACGTCCTTGCCGGTGGCCTGATTCTCGGTGCGCTCTATATGGCTACCGATATGGTTACTTCGCCCATAACTCCCGTCGGGAGGGTAGTATTCGCCATTGGATGCGGGTTATTGACATTTGTAATACGTAAATTCGGCGGCTATCCCGAGGGTGTATCATATTCGATTCTGCTCATGAATCTTGCGGTCCCCTTAATAGACCGATATACCCGCCCCAGAATTTATGGAAAGGTGGCAAAAGGTGCTTGAAATACTCAAACTATCTTCGGTTTTAACAATTATTGCAGTATGTGCCGGCTTGGCCGTAGCGCTGACTAACCAGGCTACAAGTGACAGAATTGCCGAGCAGAAACAGCGGCGTCAGGAACTCGCCCTGGCTGCGGTTATGCCTCCGGGATCCGCCATAGAAGAGGTCGACGCAATAGAACCTCTTCCGGTTCGGTATTGGGTGGGTCGCAAAGACGGGAAAGTGACCGCCTATGCTTTCGAGGATAGAGCAGAAGGGTATGGGGGTGATACCAGGATCATGATCGGTATCGCACCGGACGGAACGATTCTCGGTTTGACTATACTCTCACAATCCGGAACTCCGGGACTGGGAGATCGGGTGATGGAAACCGTTTCGAAGAAATATCTGTGGAATGGATTGTTTGGTGAAAAGGAAGACGAGCGGCCTTGGTTTACCAAACAGTTTGAAGGACTCAGTGTCCTGGATCCGATTGATATCGTCAAAACGAACGAATGGCACAAGCTCTCTGTCGAAAGGCGGGAAGAACTCGAACGCAAAAATCAGATTACCTCGATTACCGGTGCCACCATTTCCACCCGAGCCGTTACATCGGCCATAGGCCGCTCGATACCCGAATACATCGTTCGCCTTGAGGGTCTGAAAGAAGGGGAATAGTAGGATGCTTGATGTGAGAAGTGAATTCAAACGAGGGATATTTTTTGAAAACCCTATCCTTATTCTCGCCCTTGGGCTCTGCCCCGCTCTCGCGGTAAGCACATCGGTGAAAAACGGTTTCGGTATGGGTGTAGCTGCTACTTTTGTACTGGTATGCTCGAATCTTATCGTCAGCCTGATTCGACATTTGATTCCCTACAAAGTTCGCATACCCGCTTTTATAGTCGTTGTAGCAACCTTCGTCACAATGGTTCAGCTTGTTTTGGCCGCCTATCTGCCTGCACTCAATAAATCATTGGGTATTTTCGTGCCCCTAATAGTGGTAAACTGTATCATTCTGGGAAGAGCGGAGGCGTTTGCCTCGAAAAACGGTCCAGTTCGAGCTGTCCTGGACGGAATTGTAATGGGGGCAGGCTTTGCTCTTGCGCTCTGTACTCTGTCTGCTATCCGGGAAGTTTTCGGAAGCAACAAGCTGATGGGACTCCGGGTTGCTCCGGGATTTGAGCCAATGACGGTCTTTATTCTTGCCCCGGGAGGATTCTTTGCTATTGCTCTCGTCATGGGCTTCATAAATTTTCAGAAACAGAGACGGGAGCGGGCCAAACAATGAATTTCGCCAGTCTCATTCAGATTTCAATTGCAGCCGTACTGATCAACAACTTTGTTCTCGCTCGATTTTTGGGCCTTTGCCCATTTTTTGGGGTATCGAAAAAGCTTTCGAGTGCCGTGGGAATGGGAATGGCAGTGGTCTTTGTGATGACCGTCGCCTCTATGTTTACCTGGATAATCAACTTCTGGGTTCTCGTACCGGATTCGGTCAATCCCTCGGTTATTGTTGCCGAAGACCTTGGCTATCTTCAGACAATAGTCTATATCCTGGTAATAGCCTCACTGGTTCAGTTGGTCGAAATGACTCTTCAGAAATTCTCCCCCGCTCTATACGAAGCATTGGGAATTTATCTGCCGCTCATCACTACGAACTGTGCTATTCTTGGAGTCGCGCTTCTTAATAGTAAGGACAACGTTTTCACGGGTGAAACGTATACATTTTTCGAGAGCCTGGCCAATGGAGTTATGTCGGGGGTTGGTTTTACACTTGCGCTGGTGCTGATGGCGGGTATTAGAGAAAAACTGGATCTTGCCAACACTCCGAAGCCTCTCAAGGGGCTGCCGATAGCGTTTGTTACTGCCGGATTGATGGCGATAGCATTCCTCGGGTTTTCCGGTTTGGATTTCTTCAGCACTGTAGGAGGGTAATACAGTGGTATTTGTCCCGGTCATAGTAGTAGGATGCGTGGGGCTTTTTTTCGGAGTTGGCTTGGCAATAGCGTCCAAAAAACTTGCCGTCTACGTTGATCCACGTATAAACGAAATACAGGATGTCCTTCCGAATGCCAATTGTGGAGCGTGCGGCTTTCCGGGATGTAGCGCTTTTGCCAAGGCCGTAGCCGAAGGCAAAGCCGAACCTACCGCCTGCATACCTGGAGGTGGAAATGTTGCCTCCCGAATTGCCGATATTCTGGGAATCGAGGCGGGACAAAATGAACCTGTTATGGCGGTTGTAAAATGCAAGGGAGGAAAGGCCGAAGCGAAGGAGCGATCCACTTATAACGGTATTCAGGACTGTAACGCGGCCGTTCTTACCGGCAATGGATCGAAGGTTTGCAGCAATGGTTGTCTTGGATTGGGCACTTGCGTCAGGGCGTGTTTTTTTGACGCACTTGTAATAAATGATAATGGAGTCGCCGAGGTACTTCCCGACAAATGCACCGGATGTGGCAAGTGTGTCCAGGCGTGTCCACGCGGCATAATTTCTCTTATCCCGCGCCTGCACAAAATCTACCTGGCATGTTCCAATCACGATCGCGGAGCAAAAGTAAAGAAATACTGTACTGTCGGATGCACGGCATGCACGCTTTGTGTGAAAGCGACGCCCTCTGGGGCTATTCAGATGGAGAACAATCTGCCCGGTCTGGATTACACAACCAGCGAGACTTTTATTCCCGCTGTAAACAAATGTCCGCAAAACTGCTTTGTTGACCTGGTAAAAGTTCGTCCGAAAGCCAATATCGACACCAAGTGTGACGGTTGTGGAGAGTGTGTCCGGGTTTGTCCTGTAAAAGACGCTATTATCGGCGAAAAGGGCGAGCGTCATGTTATCGACAAAGAAAAATGTATTGGATGCGGCATTTGCCTGAGCAGTTGTTATGCTCATGCGATTTCGCTGTGGGGCGGGCTGGGATATAGCCCGGGCGATAAAACAAAACGGCAGAGAAGTTGAGCAATTCTTATCGATATTAGCAGATGTAATTACGGGGGTGGTATTCACTTGAGTATCACCCCTTTTCGCAGTCTTCCGGAGAGAGGCATACTATGGACGGCAAAGCCAGTATTTGCATAGTCGGTGGCGGAAAAGTTGGGCTAAGCTGGATTCAGCGTCTTTCTAAAGAACCCGATCTTCAAGTAGCCTCGGTGGTCACTAAAAGTGACCACCGCAGACAGGAGCTTTCAAGCACCTACGGTATCCTGGCGTTTGCTACACTGCGGGAAGCACTCAATTCCGCAAAGCCGAATGTCGTGTGTATAGTGAACGCAAACGAGGATCATGCACCTGCCGCTGTTGAGGCTCTTGAAGCCAACTGTCACGTATATCTCGAAAAACCCATGGCTCCCACTTTGGAGGAATGCGTACGCATTATCGAAGCCGAGAAAAAGTCGTCCGGGCGACTGCAGGTGGGATTTGAATATATCCATGGCACCATGACGGGACGAATACGAGAGCTGTTACGGGAAGGTTACTTTGGGGAACCCTTGTGGGCTTCGGTATTGGACTCACGCGGACACTGGTGGGCCGACTCGCCACATGCGCCACGTGAGAATATCTGGAAGCTCGATCGTAAACGGGGCGGCGGTATAATTTTCCATTGCGGAATTCATCAACTCGATATTATACGAAACTATTTAGGGTCTATTGAGGAAATCACCGCATTTCGTCCGCCGCGAAACCCTCTCCCCTTCTACCCGGAAGACGTGCCGGCGAATGTCACACTGATGCTCAAAGCAACTTCCGGTGCCGTATGCAATTTTCAAATATTTCACGACCGCGCGGTGACTTACTATAGAGAAGAGGGGTATTCCCCAAATTACTGGAGTTCCCCCGGACATGAGTTCAACATTTCTCTTGTCGGGACCGAGGCTTCCTGCTACATGCGCATCTACGACGAAGTTCTTCATCTCTTTAAACTGGATTCCGAGACAAAAGAAAACAAACTCGACCGATCCGAGGTTTTCGGGCCCAATCCGCCGGACAAAACGCATCACGATATGATCGGCCTGGTACTTCGCTTCATTCGAAGCGCAACGGCGGGTGGACCTGCGATCGACTCCGCCGATTCGGCTCTGGAAACTATGCGGCTGGCATTCGCGTCGGAAGATGCAATTGCGCACGGGGGCACTGTCTACCTATCGAATTACCGATAAGACAGGGGGATTTGACCCAAGTTTCGGGAGTGGGATATTGGCGCTCTCACTCGGCGGAATCAGAAGACCATGCACGGTTCCATGGGCAGGGTGATGTACTCATTCGAGAAACGTCCGGCCTACGCGTTTACCGGAACCGAACGGTACTCATCGGCGGAAATGCCGAGTTCCTTCAGTTTACGAATCAGATTGGGACGGTGAATTCCGGCTTCTCGCGCGGCTCGGGACAGATTCCCATTATGCTTGCGAAGAATAGACCCGAAGTACTCACGTTCGAATTCCTCTTTTGCCCGATTGAACGGCAGTTTCGGAGAGACATCATTTCCTTCCTTGAGGACGCCGCGTGCGATCGTACTATTGATGCGCTTCTCATCTTTTGCCAGTGCGCAGAGATGATCCACCACATGCTTCAGTTCACGAATGTTTCCCGGCCAGGAGCGGTTCGTCAGCATCTCGACTGCTTCATGTGTGATCTCTTTGCCTGCACCGCGAAGATCGAGGAAATGTCTGATGAGATACGGGATATCTTCGGTATGCTCCTCAATGGGAATGGTCTCTATGAGTCCCCCCTTTAGGCGATAGTAGAGATCCTTGCGAAAAGTACCTTCCTCGACCATTGTTTCCAGGTCCCTGTTGGTGGCACTGACAATCCTGATATCAACTCGCCTTGATTCCACATGCCCCACGGGAGTGTATTCTCCGGTATCCAGAACACGAAGGAGTTTCGCCTGTACTGCGGGAGATAGCTCCCCTATTTCATCGAGGAACACCGTTGACTTATCGGCACTTTCGAGAATTCCGCGTTTTGTAGAGTGGGCACCGGTAAATGCACCACGAGCATAACCGAAAAACTCAGCCTCCTCAAGGTGCTGAGGTATTGCGGCACAGTTGATTATGATCATCTTCTCATGCCGGCGAGTGCTCTGGTTATGGATTGCGTGTGCTATGATTTCCTTACCGGTGCCGGACTCTCCCTGTATTAGAATCGGGACCATGCCTTCCGCCAGAATGGGTATTCGACTACGGAGGCTTAAGACAAATGGTGATATGCCAACAAGACCAAAATCATTATTTGCCGCAACAGTATCGCTGATGTGGGCGTTTGTCCCCGTTGTTCTGCCGGTACGCAAGGCACTTAAAACCGAGTATTTAAGCTGCCGAACCGTGAATGGTTTGACCAGAAATGCGCTGACCTCCAGCTCCTCCATTTGCTCCACATTATGGATGTCGGGAAACGCTGTCACAACCAGAACAGCCGTCCTGGGGCTTGTGTGTCGTATGTGTCGTATTAGATCAATTCCATTTTCACCGGGCATGCTGAGATCGGTGATTAACAGATCGTAAGTACTATCAAGTAGCAGTTGCTTCGCTTGAAGGACACTACCGACACAGTCCGCGGCATGACCTTCATTCTCGAGGCTTGTACGAACTATGTCGCGGATTGCGGATTCATCGTCAACTATCAGTACGGAAGCTATGTCCACGCTCACTTGATAATCCTTTTAAAGAGGAGATGAGGGTTTTCGGTTACCTTTGTTGTGTGATGGTATTGCCATTTGAATTTCCGAGGCTGAAGAATGATTAGTCGCTTTATGGTCCGAGTCATTCACACAGAGCCGTGGAATGTGTCGACACAGATCGGCATTCCGCAGGACCGGAAGAACTGTTGAACCGAATAGATTATATAGAGCGGGCAAGTTGATGTCAAGGTTATGGTTAGGGCTAGGCATCATCGTCGCTGCTTTCGAATGCTTTTCTGATTTCCGACGATAAATCGGAGAGCTTGAATGGTTTTGGTATAAAGCCGTTAACGCCCGCCATTATAATCTGTTGTGTATCCGACTGAAAACTATAGCCCGTAGTAATGATGACCTTTACGTCCCCATTGAGACCGCGGAGTTCTCTGAAGCAATCGATACCGTTCATAACCGGCATGTTCATGTCCAGGATAATCAGGTCGATCGAATCTCCATGTTGCCGGTAGTATTGTACGGCTTCCATTCCGTTCGTGCAGGTGGAAACCGTGTAACCGATCTCCAGAAGCATTTGGGTCAGAATATTGCGGACCACCTCTTCATCGTCCACTACCAGGATCTCACCCTTGCCGTTTTTGATTGTCTCCGTGCTCTGAATACTCCCGGAGCTGGGTGGATCCTGTAAGGGAAGATGGACAATGAATTCGGAGCCGCAACCTGTCGTACTTCGGGCTTCCACACTGCCGTGGTGACTTTTAACCGTTCCGTATACGCTTGCAAGTCCAAGCCCAGTTCCTTTCCCTACATCCTTCGTTGTAAAAAAAGGCTCGAAAATCCTACTCCGTACAGATTCATCCATCCCAACTCCCGTATCGGAAACCGTAAGTCGGACGTATTTTCCGGGGGTCATATGATATGGAAGCATCTTGACCAGTTCGGGTGTAAAATCGGTTACATCAGTAGTAAATGTCAAAGTTCCACCGTCAGGCATGGCGTCAACTGCATTCATTGCCAGATTAAGGACCGCGTTCTGGAGTTGGGTCGGGTCTCCCAGCACATAGCAGGGACCGGGGTTAAGCGAAAGGCCAATTTCGATCCGACGATCAATAGTATGCCGCAAAAGAGCGATCACCTCATGTATCGTATCATCCACGTTGATCAAGACAACCTGGTATTTGCCCTGGCGAGCAAATGCAAGTAATTTGCTTGTGAGATCTCCGGCACGTTCGGACGCTTTGAGAATGACATTTACATGGGTATCAAGGCGTTGATCCTTGACAGCTCCTTCATACGTACGATTTCTTCTCTTGATAACTTCAGCATACCCGCTGATACCGGCAAGCATGTTGTTAAAATCGTGGGCGATTCCACCGGCCAGTGAACCGATAGCTTCCATCTTCTGCGCCTGATGAAGCTTTGATTCGAGCCTGCGATGCTCTTCCTCAACCTGCTTTCGATCGGTAATGTCTCGTATGACGCCGATAGTGCCTACAAATGATTTCCCCCCACGATCTTCATCCAATGAACTGTAATGACCCGAAGCACTTACAGCACTCACGATTGCTATTCGATCTTTTGAACCACTATCCCAATCCTTGGGTATCAGTCGTACCTCGAGATTGCTGGTTTTTCGTGCACCTGAACGACGTTCGTCGAACAGTTTCGGTGAGGTGGACCCCATTTGGTAGACAGCAAATGTAGCTTCTTAAGGTAGGTAGT
>CAYFVL010000224.1:0-10180 GCA_964346405.1 uncultured Fibrobacterota bacterium | reverse complement strand
CCGGATCCGGGAAAAGCACTTTAGTCAACCAGACGCTGTATCCGGCTCTCGCCCGATCTCTTCACCGGGCGAAACTTCAGCCGCTCCCATACGCCGAACTCGGCGGGATCGACAACATAGATAAGATCATAAATATCGATCAATCACCCATAGGTCGAACCCCTCGCTCGAACCCGGCGACCTATACCAAGGCTTTTGATCCGATTCGTAACCTTTTTGCGATGCTCCCCGAAAGTAAAATCCGGGGATACCAGGCTGGACGGTTCAGTTTCAATGTGAAAGGCGGACGATGCGAGCGGTGTCAGGGTGGGGGTCTTCTACGGATCGAAATGCACTTTTTGCCCGATGTATTCGTTGAGTGCGAAGCGTGTCGGGGGAAACGGTACAACCGGGAAACTCTCGAGATTACCTATAAAGGCAAGAGCATTGCCGATGTCCTCGATATGACGGTAGATGAAGCGGTTATGTTCTTCGATCGAGTCCCTGCCGTCAAAGACAAACTGGCGGTACTGTCGCGAGTGGGTCTTGGCTATATCCACCTGGGACAGCAGGCGACAACTCTCTCGGGCGGAGAGGCGCAACGAATCAAACTCGCCTCCGAGCTAGCCCGTCGATCTACCGGAAGCACGATGTACATACTCGACGAACCCACCACCGGATTGCATTTCGAAGATATCGTGATGTTAATGAAAGTCCTGCAGGAATTGGTGGACAAGGGGAATACCGTCCTGGTGATCGAACACAATCTGGATGTTGTCAAATGTGCCGACTACATCGTCGACCTGGGCCCGGAGGGGGGAGACAAGGGGGGGCGGATCGTTGCGGTCGGAAGCCCCGAGAAAATAGCGGGTGATCCAAAATCGATTACCGGCGCGTTCTTGAAGCCGTATTTGGAGCGGTAGCTTGGAACCGCCCTGTTATCAAGAATATTGAAAAAGTTGCCCCTTTTCCGGTCAGTGAGTCGATTGTCGAGGTCGGGTTAACCCAGCCCAGGTTTCGCAATCAACTCACGGCGCCCGCGAACATTGTTTATTTTTACCAGGTTAATCGTGCGCCGGTTTATTTCACCAGATCCGATACGGCTTACGCATACCGGGGCCGTACATCCATATCCCACTTTGAAGGAGGAGTCGAATGGCTCAAATTTGCATACGGAAGACTCTCATTACCATGTTCTGTATCGTTGTACTCGGAGTACTGAAAACCGTGCCGGCACAGGTGCTTGGCCATCCATTGCCCGACCCGGTTCCCGATGCCATAACCGGAAATGTCACTATCGATGGAGCGGTTTTCTGCGGTGGTTTGGGCGGCCAAGCCGTTTTGAATCTGGACGAGAATGATACTCTGTTTGTTCTCGGTGAGGCCGATCTGACGGATGTCACTTTTTCGGATCCGACGGCCGGAACAATCGTTTTCGTGACTGTGGTAGATTCGGTGAATATAGTCGATTCCGTGGTTTTCGGCAGTCTCGAAGTGAACAATTTCGAGTTTGCGGCGGTAGCTTCGGGCAGTGGACAGATTACGTTGAAACTTGTCGGCGATTATCTGGAAGCGCATGGGAATGTGGTTCGCCATTTTTCGAGGAGCTGGAAGCAAACATTATTGGGCTCCAAAGAACGGCGGACAAATGTAGTGGTGCATGGTGACATGCTCATGGAGCATTTTTCGGACGAAGATCCACCTTCCACCGGATGGCCCGGAACGGCCCGAAACAATTTCTACGCGGATAGCCTGACCTTCTACGGCGATGTGGTGCTTCATACCTGGTATGCATACAATGGTATGAACGGTGCGACAATTCGATTCGCCGGTGACGATCTTCAGAATGTCGGTCTCGGTACGATACTCAAGATCGAACCGTACGAGCGAAATGAACTCAGAGACAAGAATCGTTCCCGGCAACTGGCAACGATCATACATGACGGCGCCGGAACTTTGCAATTGTACGGCGCTCCGATTACCTGTGAAAAGTTCGTGCAGTCCGGAGGTCCGCTCTCGTTGAATGGGTCGGCTTTCGGGGCGGATACGCTCGAGTTTTCCGGTCGTTTGATAAGCGATGTTCCATGGTCGGGAGATACCGAGGGAGGTGAAATCGTCGTGTATGAAAAAGCCTCTTTTATGGGATCCGTCACCGATTCCGTGTGGCTCAATACCAGTGAACCCTGGATTCTCAGGACTTTTGGAGCCGTAATCGCCAATTATGCGGTTATCGGGAACGGCACTGTCCATGACGAGAATGCGACAGGCATTGCATTCAACTCACGTGATGCGGGCAATACGGTCCGGTGGAGCTTTCTGGACAATGAAACGGCGCTTTTTTCGCTGGTCCTGCCGGATACCGTCACGACAAATACCGTAGAGCCGATCATCCTCAATGTCGCGACTGTTTCTTCGCCGTCGCTCACGGAACCGGTGACTTACCGATGGACCGTCGATGGAGCAGCAGTCGACAATGTTTCCGACCAGGCATTTACGTACACCGATTCCGCGGCACTTTCGGATAACGGGAAAATGGTGCGGGTCTATGCCGTGATCGATGGAATGGTTGTCGACTCATCGGGGCCCGCTCTGCTGCGGGTTATCGATTCTCCCAGAATCGATAAGGTAATGGGAAGAAATTACGGAGTCTACGGCGACATCGTCGATACCGTGAGCGTGTATGCAAAACTGGTTGCGGGAGTCGACAGTCTGCATTGGTTTGCGGTTGAAAGCGAAGGTGAAGAGGTCATCTATTCCGCACTTTCGGTCACGACCGACACTCTGAGTCTGGTGCCGGACTCAACTTTCCTTGGGGGAAAAAGAATTGCGGTAATCGGGTACGACACCGCTGAAGACCCTCTTGCTCCCGATACCGCGTTCGTGACAATTCGGGCCGACGAGATCCGGTATTCACTCGTGAATAGAAGCGATACTCTTGCGGCGGGGGAACCGGTAACTTACGAAATTTCCGTTACGAAATGGACCGGCTCGGACTCGCTTTCGTATCGATGGTATAAGGACGACGAAAAACTTGAAATCGAGACACCCGTACTATCGATTGATTCGGTTTCCGTCGCGGATATGGGCCGGTATATCGGAGAGATAGGTGTTCGCCACCGGAAAGAAAACATCGCTGCCGTTGATGTTCGATTGACCCTTCGGTCAGTCGCAGTGAAGAACCCGGGGGATATGCCTCGCCGGTTTTCTTTCAGCACTGTGCTGCTGGATAGATTCTCCGGCATCAGAGTCGCGGTGCCGAGAAAGATGACGATTGCGGTAACGGTTATGGATATGCTGGGCAGGACGCGGGCTCGCACGCACGGGGTCTATGAAAGCGGATACCACATAATCGAGCTGTTCGCCGGAGGACAATCTACCCGGGCGCCGGGGGGGTATATCCTGCGCGTAGAGGCCGCCGGCAAAACACATGTTCAGAAGGTGCTTCTGGATTTCTAGCCTAACCCAAGTTTCGCAATCGACTCACGGCATTCTGTGCGGGCCCTTGTACGAATTCACTTCAAGAGCCCGCGTATCTACCTCAGAACGTTCCGCGCCACTGCACGCAGTACCAGCAGTAATGTGATATCAACGGCCGCCGGTGCTTCCCGCACTATTCGATAGTGTACGGGATCCGTATCGCCCGACGATCAAGGGACATGATCTCCGCTACATACGTTCCGCGGGTGGGAGTGATGTAATGTAAGTTAATCATTCGCCCGCTCTGAGAAAACTCCACTCTCTTTATCCTCCGACCACTCAGAGAGTACACTGTTACGCTCTCTATTCCGATCGGCAATGCGCCCAAATCCAGGATGCCCTCGGGAGAAACATCGAAACGTACCCGACCCGAACGAATATCCCGGGCTGAAGTATACGCCGGAACCGGTTGGGCGGCCAGAGCGGCGATGTGGGCCGTTGCGGAGTACGCAAGGCCTTCGTAAGTGCGGTCAAAATATTCGCTTGAAGCATCCGAATAGCCACCTTCAAGCATGGAAACCAGCCGGCCGTCGCAATACGTGTCGGCAATTTCCATGGCAAGGGAGGTCATTTCATGGAAGCCTTGCGGTGTGACATTGAAACAGCCGAGTGCATCGTTCTCTTTCGAATCAAATCCCGCGGAAATCAGAACGAAACTGGGATTGAACTCTTCGAGTTTCGGGAGCAGTTTTTCCTCCCACCCTCTCATCATCGAGGCATCGGGGTCGCCACCATGCCATTCGGCGCCGCAACCATAATGAAGATTGATATTGTAGCCTTCACCGGGTCCGATTCCGGTGCAACTGGGATCGCTGCCGATCTCATGCGTTTCGCCCTGGTACTGAAACGAATTACAGAATCGCCCGGGATAGGTGTTTGCGTTGTGGGTGGACAAGAAAAGTACACTCGGGTCGTCGTAAGTGAAATATTGAGTGCTGTTTCCGTGATGATAGTCCCAGTCTATTACAAGTACCCTGGGAAATTCAGGATTACCGTTACCGCGTAGAAACGCGGTCTGGATATAGCGCGCCGCGATAACCACATTCGCAAAAAAGCAGAATCCGACCTCTCCCCCTTCATTGGTGACATGGTGGCCGGGAGGGCGAATGGCACAGAAGGCATTTCGGATGTCATTTTCGTCGGAGACGACGGCGTCCACCGCCGCAAGAACGCTTCCGACAGCGACACATGCCGCATTTCCAGTCTTCTCACGGGATTTGATCGCTTGCACATGAGATTCCGAGTGCACCCGAAGAATGTGTTCATCCACGTCCTCCCGGGGAATTCCCATCGTAACAATTTGGGATAAGCCGCTCTGTTCCATGGCCGAATCGATCCAGAGAAGCCGATCCGGCGTTTCCGTGCCGTGAGGATGCGGCAACATGCGCTCGTCATACAGGTACATCGTCTGGGCGGCCTGGGACGGATCGGCTGTCGGAGGCGTGGCCCGAAGAAGGCCGGGAGCAGTGGCTGTACCCGCCAACCCAAGTCCGCACGATTTTACGAATCCTCTTCTGTTCATAAGTTCCCCCCGAAAGGAAAAATGAAGGCCCAGGTGTTTGCCTCCGGACTACATCAGATACTGGTTTTTCTAACCCGATTTCGACTTCGACATCGAGATCGTGCAACAGCTTACACAGAATGCCGTGAGTCGATTGCCGAAGTTGGGCCAAGTACACAGACAAGATACCTGATTTTTTGCGGAAAGGGTGAGAATTGCGGGAAATTGTCGCTCTCGGTCCGTGAGCGCCTTGCTTTTTCTGTCCGGAATTGCAGTACTTCGAGAAAAATGTTTCTTTCGCCCCGTGGGAAACCGCTCGAAATCTCACCAGAGGTGATGTATAATGATACCAGTTTGTGCGGTTGGCAGGTGATCTCCAACACCGGTCGAGTAATCGAGACCGGAAGATCCACGGGATTGAGCCGAAAGGATAGGCCGTTGTGATTAGCGTTCTGCTGTCCTCGACCAATGAGCGCGAGGCGCAGGTTCTGAAAATGGCTTTGAAGCAAAACGGCATCGAGGTTATCTTCATCGACGTCAATTACCAATCCTATGTGAAGCTGCTCCAATATCTTCCTGATCTTCTGATTATCGAATTCCCGCGGATATGCTCGGAGCACCTGCATTTTGTATCGATTGTGCGTCGGCACAAACGGACGAACAAAACTCCAATTATCGGATACGGCAGCATTGGCGATGCGGCATTGAAAAAAGGCATCCTCGGCAAAGGTGTAGCCGTATTTCTCGACAGGCCTTTGAAATTCACTTCGATCATGGGTACTATCGGAAGCCTTCTCAAGCGGCAGAACAAATCTCTGGAAGACGCACGTCCGCCGGAAAAAAGTGTCGACACAAATGAAATTGCCGGACAGCTTCTCAGTGCCGATACCTTGCCGATACGAAAAATTGAAATCATGCTGGAACATGTATCCAAGATGATGGCGTTTCCGTTCACCGTCGCCCAGGTTATACGGATAGCGGAAGACTCAAAATCGGGAGCCGCCGATTTGTCCAGGGTGATAACGGCCGACCCGGTGATATCCGCGAATCTTCTGAAGGTTTCAAATACAGTATTCTTCGCGGGAGCCAATAGCCGGATCGCATCCATCAAAGACGCGATTGTACGAATTGGTTTCAGGGAAACGAAGAACATCGTCGTCAGCATGGCGGTGATGGATCTGTTCGACAAAAAGAACAAGAATATTGGGTTTGATCGGGTGGATTTCTGGTATCATTCACTGACCACCGCAATAATCGGCGAGCACATTGCCGCAAGGATCGGCGGGCTCACTCCCGAAGATGCTTTTCTGGCAGGACTGTTGCATGATTTCGGGATTGTTCTCCTCGATGAATTTTTCCCCGGTATACTCCGACAGGCGCTTGAGGTGACCACATCAAACGGTTCCCACTTTTTCGATGAAGTAGAGGAAATGATCGGCATTGGCTATAACGATGTCGTTTCTTCACTTTTCGAAGAGTGGAAAATGCCGGAATCCCTGGTGCAGGCGGTGGTCGGTCAGAATTCCTTTCGTCGTAATTACGAATCTGGTGCCGGTTCTCCCGGCGACAAGCTTACCGTTTGCGTGGGACTGGCAAATGTACTCGCAAAAACTCTCGCCATGGGGAAAGCGTGCGATTTGTTCGTCGCACCGATCGATAAGGGATGTTTCTCCGCAGCGAAAATGCCGCATGGGGTTGGTAAGAATTTTCTTGAGCGAATCGGCGGGGAAGTCGATCTGTATCGGCGTTTTCTCAAATTGGACGAACGGGATTTTCTGAGCACTGTCCAGGGCGTCGACAATGCCGAGGAGCTTCGCGTAGGGCTTATCAATACGACTGATGAACCGTTCGTACCTCCGGCGATCTATTTGTCCCGCCAGGGAATGCAGGTTGAGGTCCTTACCGGGGAAGTGGATACGGATCGCTGCGACGGAAAGTTCGATCTGCTTGTGCTTTGGGGCAATGATTCGGTGACCGAAGAGACGATTCGGCAGTATGAGCAGGTCGTTTGTTTCAGTCGAAAAGAGGCCGTTGCCGGAGCGCTTCCGGAATTTGCCCCCGTGCTTGCCTGCGTGGATGCCCCCGACAGATTGAGTATCGAGGCGGACAATATTTCGATTATTCCTCGAGAAATCGACCTTCGACGTCTCGATCGGCACATTGAAGAACTCTCGCCGTCACCCAGGGAGGACCAGACCTCACCGGAACCGACGCAGTCCACCGGCAGTGCGGGCGTATAGACCGTTCATCTCGACTCCGGTACGGCGTCTCTCGACTGCGAAACCTGGGCCAGGTGTGTATATTTCCGATTGTAGCACTCGTTGATCATGGATGCGCGATATGAGCCGAGACGTCGGTGTCTCGGGTGCTCATTCGTCCTGTAAATCCCGTTACAAAAGGACCCTCCTATGCCCAAATACCACGCCCTGGTGAATATCCTGATGATTATGGCCGCCTGGACCGCAAATGCTTCCGAAAACCCTCGTTGGCAACTCATTATCAACGATCCGGGGGTGACCTCCATTGCCGAAGGGGACGAGTACTACTGGGCCGGTACGGCGCACGGTCTTTCCAGGATAGACAAAACCGGGGCAAACCCGGTCGTTTTTCACCACTCTAACTCAGCCCTTGTCTCGGATAACATTTTCCAGGTGTGTCCGGCTCACCGGCCCGGGGAATTCTGGATCGGCCATTCCGAGGGCGTGCAACGGTTCGACGGGAACACGTTTTATCCATTGGTGGAGATTCCGAGCGAACGAAATTTCACAATAACCGCAATGGCCGTGGATTCTCTGGAGCAGGTCTGGGTTGCTCAAGGATACACCTACGGTTACTTTTCGAAAAGCAGTTTCGGATATGTTGATACGACGGGCATATACCGGGATGCTCTCCTTGAGAATCCCGGTTTTCCTTTCGCCCTCATGTCTTCCATTATCACCAATATCGAGTGTGACAGGAACGGCGGTGTCTGGTTGTCGGCGGTGGGAGGGCACGGAGAAGTGCTGGGTTGTCTACGGGACGGCCAATGGAACATGCATCACCAGCTCCGCGCCGGTAGTATTGCCCTGGATCAGAACGATGGGCTCTGGATCCTGGGGCATCGAGATCGCCTGGAGCGAACAGTTGGGCTCGGTTACATTGCACCGGGAGGTACTGTTGAATGGATTGATTCCGACTCGGTTCCATTCGATATGAGCGAAATACTGGGGATCTCCCCCGGCTGCGGGGGAGCGGGAGTGCTGGTATACGACACATCAGGGTTCTTCAAGTACTCTGAGGGTGACTGGAGTCATACTTCCGTGGATCTGGAGGAGAAAGTGTCGGCGAAATGTATGTCCGACGGTTCGGTGTGGTTTTATTCGGGGAAGAAGAATCCGTTTTGGGGACGTAACGAACCGGACACGGTACCGCTACATCGAGTTACGGCCGGTGGAGCAACCGAAAGGGTTTACGTTCGACAAAATCGAACCCCCCAGACTCGGTTCAGGGACATAGTATTCGGGAATGCCGGTGCAGTCTGGTCACTGGGAGATTCGCTCTGGGAGTATTCCGCCGCGGGAATCGAAAACCGCCCTTTGGCCCCGGGCACGGTCAATATATCACATTCACCGGATGGCCGTCTTTATGCCGGGTTCCGGGTCGGCTCCGGTAGTGCCGGTATGCGGGTCTATGCGGCAGGCGGCTATCAGGACTATTGGTTTGGCAGAAAGCTTCTTTTCGTCGGGGACTTTGCATTCGACTTTCTGAACAGACCGGTGTTTTTTGGCTGCACATATTACTTTGACCAGATGTATGCCGTTCGCCTTGACACTCCAGGTCTTGTGTTCCTTGATTCGATATCCATATCCGGGAGAATACCGCTGGATCGACGCACCGTAATGGGACCCGACTCCACTGTCTGGGTTCAGTCCACGGAGGAAATAATATCATTTTCTCTCGGCACCCACCAATGGCGGCGCATATCCCGGCTCGAAACAGATGTCGGGCCCCGAGGCAGGTTCGACGGCATCGCGGTGGATTCCTCGGAAACGATATGGGTTGGCAGTGAAAACGGATTCGTGAGATGCGATTTCACAACCGGCGCCCATTCGGTCCTCGGCGCCGTGGATTCCGGAGAGGCAAACGCAAGGGTATACTCTACCGGCCCCGACGGATCGGTTTGGGGAAGCGTCGCCGTCGCCGATCACATACATCGTCCCGCAAGAATACGAAACGACAGTCTGGTGATATACAATTCCACAAAAGATCCCTTTATGTACATGCCGGGAGGAGCGGCCGTAGACAGCGCCGGGACCGTGTGGTTCGCAACTCGGAACAGTATCGTGATATTCAATCCCGACGGGCTTTCGGAGAGCATGGTGAGTGTGTCGAAATCTACTCGCTCGAGAATGAGTGGGGAGAGGGCTACTGACCGCATTGAGGTAAATCCGGTTGCCGGCAATCGGATTCGCGCAATTCTACCGGCCGCGGGACGGACGAAATGTCGTGTGTATGATTCGCGTGGTAGACTGATTTCATCCGTGGACCACGGCCGCCTGATTTCAGGCTCTCATTCGCTGGACCTTTTCCCGACAACCTCCGGAGCCCAGGCGTCATCGATGTACTTTGCCCATATCGAAGTTATCGGAGTGGAGGGACACCGTGCCGTCGGCGTGGTGAGTATCGTCGCATCACCTTCACCGTAGCCGACGGAATGAGAAAACGAAAACTCGTGGGGTGACGAACGGATCGGTTTACAACCGAATCCCCAGTCGCACACCGATAGCCACCCGAAACTGCTCGAGCACGACTTCTGTTTCGGTCATTTCGTTATCCCGGCTCGTCCCCACCGGTGTTCAGGATTCTCCGGTCGTAAATCGGGGTCTATTCTGATTCGCTCACCGAATCTTTGTAGCAGCCGTGAGGAATGGAGTGATACCCGTCCCAATGAAGAAAGCCTATGCGAGAGTCGAAGTCGAGATCAAAATCTCCTACTGCTATGGATTTTCGCTCGAAAAGGCCACTCAGAGTGGTACGGGCGATCCGCTTTCGTGGCGAATACGGACCGTGAGATTTGCCTTCGAGATGTTTCTGATTGGACCGTGAAATCGGTGCTCGGCGGGTCTTCGTTTCGGCCCTGCGAAGTATCATTTCCAACCGGACAAAGATGCGTTCGCGCCTCTTGGATACTAGCCCAAGTTTCGCAACCAACTCACGGCATTCTGCGTAAGCCGGCGCGCGATT
>CAYFVL010000223.1:0-10180 GCA_964346405.1 uncultured Fibrobacterota bacterium | reverse complement strand
GCCCCCCCTCCAATCCCCAACCCCCCCCCCCCGATAAATCCCGCGTTCTCTTTCACCAGATATTTTACCGTCGATGACGGCATCGTGGGGCAAAAAAATGGAATTTGGTTCATTTCCAGGTTCGGCGGCAGAGCGAATGATAGCGTTAATAACGATAATTAGATAATTATGACATTTGGTCTGAGGGTCTAATCAGCCTATATTTACTTCGAGAGCGTCCAAGGCGGCGCCGACGGACGGAATCAGGTTCGGTTGAAAGGGTGGTATGTTGTGAATCGTGTGGTTGTAATGGTTTGGTTATTGTCGGCCCTGTCCTTGGCCGCGGAGAGTGGTTTGTCGCCGATAAACGATCACATCTGGAACTATTCTCAGGATGTGGGTCGTGAGTACGGCGCTCGGGAAGACGGATACGTGTACGGTTGGTCACAGGACAATACGGCAAACGTTTTCGAACGCAACAGCATTGCCGCGCCGGATGAACGGTATGACCGTGGAATACTGCTCGACGGAACATCCTGGGAAATGGCTCTTACAAAAGGATGGTACCGTGTACTCATCGTTGCCGGCGATGCAAATGCCTCCGGAACGCACTACAAAATTATGGCCGAAGACGTTCTTGTGGTGGACGGTGTTTCCACGGAGGCGTATCCCTGGGTATCGGGCATTGCGAATGTAGAGGTGACGGACGGCAAACTGACAATCTCAGGTGCACCAGGCAGTTCCGGAAACAAACTGGCGTATGTACACATTCTCTCCCCGATTGAAGAAGAATTCGAAGAGGAAACATATGCGGAGCTGCCACTGAAAGTGAATGCCGGGGGAGGCGAAGTTGCCGATTTCCGAAACGATAAACGATGGCGTGAAAACGCAGACTACGGCTACTATCTGCAGGACTTCACCTATGACGAAGACATCATAGCTCTTGCGGACTCAAATGTGACGGACCCTGTTCTTGAGCCGGTTTATCGAACTATGCGTAAAGCTGTCGATAACACCGGGAACTGGTTTGGGTATCGTATTCGAGTCAAACCGGGGACCTATTACGTGACCCTTCTATTGGCGGAATACGAGAAGGACAGGGATAGTAAGCGTGTCGCCACAATACGTATTAATAATACGGAAGTAGTGCCGAAAATCGACTATTTTACGGATATCGGATTGTATCAAAAACGGGATATCAAAAAAGAAGTGGTTGTGAGCGGTGAGTATGTGGAAATTGAGGTCGAAAACCTTGACGGATTTTATTCCTCGGGGGCCACACTGTCAGGATTCATTATTTCCGCGGATTCCGCGACCGGTGTGAACCATTCGTTGCAGACTCCGAAGAATGCTGGAATTTCGACTTTCGTCACCTCGAAAGGGGTTCGTCTGAATAACGCACGAAGAGGAAACAGAGTAACCCTCTACAGTTTGTCGGGTAAAGTGATTCGTCGTGTGGAGATTTTAGAAAAGAGTGCGTTTGTCGATTTGTCCGGTGTCGCGCCTTCGGTGTATTTGATGGTGGTCGATGGAGGAAAAACCGCCGACGTCCGAAAACAGTTTATACGTGTAAGGTAACCGTCCGGACGCTGTAAGCTGGTACAGTTTTGCTCAAAAAATATTAGTCGAGAAGAAGAGGTACTGTGTGATTTCGAAGAAATTAACAAGGGAAAAGCGCACGTTACATATGGCGGAAAAAGTGTCGGCATGGATTAGATTGGCTTTCATTGGCGTGTTGACTATGGGAGTCGCCGAAAGCGTTTGGGCACAGCGTGGGCTGGATGTCAAAATCACGTTCGGTCCGGCATTTGAGAAAGTGAACATGGGTGATAACGAATACCTTCAACGTGCCAAAATGTTTCTCGATACGGCTCTTAGATACAGCCGTGATGAAGACGGCAGGATCAAGATTGGCGTAGATCTTGAAACCATGACACCTAAAGGCCCCATGGATCCTAATCAGGATATAAACGTGTACCGCCTTCTCTACTTGACTACGTATCTAACCGGTGATTCAAGCTATGCTCGAATGGCGGATACCTCTCATACGCTATTCTTCAGGGAATCTTATGGTATGGGGGCGACTCTCAGTTGGGGAGAGGGAGGCGCAACTTGTGAACATGCTGGGGTTCCTTCTCTCATGGACGATTACTGGCGAATCGACCCGTCACGGATGCTGGTGGCGGCACAAGCATACTGGGAGACGGGTATTTACGATAAAGAAAACGGTTTTTTCAATCGCCATTGTAATACTCAATCCCATATGGAGTATCCCCGTCACGGCGCTTTCTATATGTTTCATTGGGGGGAAGCTTTCAAACGAACCCTGGACCAGACCTTCATGATGTATATCAGTCGATTGGTCGGGATGTTCGAATCAATTCGTGACCCCGAAGTCGGATATATTCCAACGACCTACACGAACAGGGGTAACGGCCGAATGTGGCAGAACCTGTCGGCCGGTGTCGAAATGGGTACTCATTTGCCCTATTTCCCCCAAAACAGCCAGACCACCGATAGTATTCGTCAATTCGTGTTACAGAACGACGATGTGGTTACCCGTTTGGGATTCCCCAATTCGGTTAACCGCGCCTGGCTTCATCGTGGACTGCATCTAACCTGTGCGGCCATGCCGGGGGAGGCTCGGTACTGGCAGTTGCGCGAAATGAACAAACCCGAAATGGCAAATATGTATCGAGATGGACTGATAGAACTTGCGGACAGGTGGATTGATCAGGATTTATCGGAAGTATACTCTTCCGGACAGTTCGGACATGCGATTCACTGCCTTATCGTCGCCCGATACCTCTCGGGGAATGACGCCTACGTTGACCGAGCCAAGGAGCTTGTCGACGCCGCGATTCAAAAGCTCTGGCAGGGACCTCTTCCGGTTGTATACGCGGAAGGCTCGGGGATGAGCAAAGAGGGGGAGTATACCAACGGTGGAGGCTCCGACAATAATTCAGGAGTAGCTATGCTTCCGCTGGCAATCTTCATGCTTGGCTATGAACTCGAGCATCCCAATAGCCACATGTTTTACCCCAGTATCGATCGATAGAGCATCAGGCATTCGAAAACGTGGGAAGCGGTTGCGTAAGAATATAGTCGCAACGGGAACCTGCATTCCAGGTTCCCGTTTTATTCACTCATATTGATGGCCTGTACTTCATCAGTGCGGGATGACGCGAGTCGAGGGCTCAGATCCCGGAGTATAAATTATGGAAAAAGGGGGCTTGATGCTGCTGCATCCGATTCCCTTCTTCTCATTAGCCCAAGTTTCGCAGTCGAGAGACGCCGTACCGAGCGATGTCGAGGCGATGCCCCGAGCGAAGCGTTGCATTGAGCGATGTCGAAATGTCGAGGGGTAGAGCATTATGCGTAATATGTTGTGCGAGATTGACTTAGAAAAAGCGCAGGGGTATCCGGGGAGATACCTTGAGCATTTTTCGACCACGAATCGCGCGCCGGCTTACGCAGAATGCCGTGAGTTGGTTGCGAAACATGGGTTAGGATGACGAGGAGAAGAAATCCAATTTACGGGCCATATTGACCCAAGGGTCGCAATCAACTCACGGCATTACAGAATCGCAGGCCGCGTTGTGGTATAGGCGAGAAGTGAATACCGGAATCCGGAAAGTTACGCAATATGAAAGCAGACATAGTTGTTATTGGGGGGGGGCATGCCGGTATTGAGGCTGCGTATGCGTCGGCGGGAGTCGGGTGCTCGGTGATTCTTGTGACGGGGAATATTGATTTGATTGGGCAGATGTCATGCAACCCAGCGATCGGTGGTATTGCTAAGGGCACAATCGTGCGAGAAGTCGATGCGTTGGGCGGAATCATGGGAAGAGTAATCGATGAGTCCGGAATTCATTTCCGAATGCTTAACCAGAGCAAAGGAATTGCGGTTTGGGGAAACAGAGCGCAAGCAGATAAAAAATGGTATGGAAGAGTGGCTCGACGATTACTGGAAGAAAAGGAAAATCTATTTCTGTTTCAGGGGATGGTTAAAGAAATAGAAACGAGCGATTTCGGTGTAAGTGGTGTCAGACTCGAGACCGGGCAATCAATCCTGACGCGGTGTGTAATAATTGCCGCCGGAACCTTTCTCAATGGGGTCGGCCATATTGGTCATGAAAGCTTCTCGTGCGGACGAATAGGGGAACCGGCATCATTTGGTTTGACCGAAAGCCTGAAAGTGCTGGGTATTCGGTCCGGGAGATTGAAAACCGGTACACCAGCTCGAATCGACGGAAGAACGGTTGAATACGAAAAGCTTGACGAACAGCTTGGAGATGAAGAACCCTGGCCGTTTTCCTACTCAACCGAATTGATGCCGAAGAATAAGGTGGTGTGTTGGAGCGCAAAAACTACCCCCGAGACACATCGCCTTATACGTGATAACCTCGAGAAATCTGCCCTCTATGGAGGAAAAATAACCGGAGTGGGACCTCGTTATTGTCCATCGATCGAAGACAAAATAGTGAGGTTTGGAGACAGAGAAGGACATTCATTATTTTTAGAACCAGAGGGTCTTGATCATCATGAACTCTACCTTAACGGTCTCTCGACAAGCCTTCCTTTTGGCATCCAAGTGGCGATGGTTCAAAGCATACAAGGTCTCGAAAATGCTCGAATTACCCGTCCTGCCTATGCGATCGAGTACGACTATTTCGACCCTCTTCAACTTTTTCCAACTCTTGAAACAAAATCCGTACCGGGTCTATTCCTTGCCGGTCAGATCAACGGTACCTCTGGCTATGAAGAAGCTGCCTGCCAGGGAATTGTTGCGGGGATTAACGCGGCGGAACGGATTAGGAATGGAAAACCACTCGTACTATCAAGGTTCTCATCGTACACCGGTGTACTCATCGACGATCTTGTGACAAAAGGAACAGAAGAGCCGTATAGAATGTTCACTTCACGAGCGGAATACAGGCTCTTACTACGCCAGGATAATGCCGATCAACGCCTCATGTCGATTGGGCATGGGCATGGAACGGTTACCAATGCACTGTTTGAAAAGAGGCGCCGTGCGTGGGAAAAGAAGAACGAATTAATCAATCGGTTGAATGAGGGTCGCGTTGCGCCGTCGGAGTGGAATGCTCTTGAGAAGGGCACTACTATCCGGCAAAGAACACGAGCGGTTGAATTACTGAAGCGACCACAAGTTCGAATTTGGGATCTTGAAAGATGGGTCTGTTTATCCGGCGAATCGAGAGAAGCGCTTCTTGGTGTCGAGGCCGACATAAAATACGAGGGATTTATTACAAAACAGGCCCATGAAATAGAACGACGCAAGGAGTTGGAGGAAACTGTTTTGGGAATCGAAATCGATTATTCCCAAGTCCAGGGACTACTGACCGAATCGCGTCTTAAGCTAAGCAGCATAAAACCTCTCACCCTTGGGGCAGCTTCTCGCATTCCGGGGGTAACACCGGCCGACATATCGGTGCTTATTGTGTTTATCGAAAGAATGCGTAGGGAGAGGGATCGATAATGTTTCACGTGAAACACAGGTAGCAGTATGGATAGTACCTTGAAACCATTCTATGAACGGGCAAAAGCGTGTTACGAATTAAAGGAAATCGAGCGGCTCGGGCTTAATCCGACACTTGATCACCGGCATGAAATTTTGCTCTATATAGCATTGCTACTAAAATGGAATAAGGCGGCGGGCCTCATTTCACATAGGGACGAACACAATGTTTTCATTCGACATTTTTGTGATTCGCTCCAGCCTTTAATACTTTTTGGGTTTAAAAAGCACGGATCGGTGCTTGATATCGGTGCCGGTGGAGGATTTCCTTCAATTCCGATAAACATATTCAGGCCCGATCTCAAGATGATCCTGGCCGAATCGAACAAGAAGAAGTGTTCTTTCCTCAATGAAGTGAAACAGGTTGTTGGGCTGGAGAATGTGCAAGTTTTTCCCGATCGATGTGAAAACCTGGATGTCAATCGCAAGTACGACTATGTTGTCAGCAGGGGATATGCTTCTTTGGTGCACTTTTCTAAAACAGCAAAAAATTACCTTGTAGATGACGGTAAAATGTACACATTCAAAGCAAAGGTGTCTGCCGAAGAAATTGAGAAGATAACAAGCAACATACAGACCGACCATGTCAAAGTTTTCGAGATTGCCGAATACGATTTGGCCAATCAGATTAAGGGATTAAATGTCGTTTCACTTTGCCTTTGCTGATGATATTCACCATGTGGTGAGCGTAATTTAGTTAAATAAAGGTTAGGCTAACCCAGGTTTTGCAGTCAACACACAGTCCGGCCAAGCGGGAAGTGGATGAAGCGAACAGGCTATCTGGGCCGGGAAACGGACATCCAACAAGCACCGTGTCCGTTTCCTGAGACACACCGAATTGTGGTCACGCAGGGTTCCGGCAGTAACTGAGTAAATGTCAATTTTTTTTGCAATAGTTGGGCCGATAGATCGTGCCCATGAAGTATAATTAGTGTCTGTCTGAAAAAGCGGAAACGGACATTGTGCGGAGCGATGGACTGATCCCACGCGGAGGGACGACTTGTCGAAGTTACCGTTTCCGAGCCGAAAACCACCTATTGGCCTCGACCTTTCGACGAAGCTCACTTCGACACCGCTCAGTGCAGCGCAATGCAACGCCCTGCTTGGCGAACGGGCGGTTTTCGGTCACAAAGATCCCATTCATTGAAGCTACTCTGAATGAGCTTTGTTGCACAATCGGGTCTTACCGTTTCTCGACTATCGGTTCGGGGCAGAGGTGAGGTAATAGTGACGAATTGCCGATGATTCCCCAACAGGTATCTTATCCCCATTATGTGTGGATAACGTGTGTGATTGTTGATATGCGGCCGGTTGCTGTCGGGATGACCTCCCAGACTGATGCTGAAGAACAGTGTAAGTTGTTGATATATATAGAACAAGAATACCATAAGCAGATGTTGTCTCGGTGTTGATAAACTGTTGATAACCTGGGGGTTCCTTGGGAAAAGTCATTGCTGTTTGTAATCAGAAGGGCGGAGTCGGCAAAACGACAACCGCTATCAATCTAGCGGCCAGTCTTGCCGCCGCCGAACACAAAACATTGCTCATAGATATGGATCCGCAATGCAATGCAACTACGGGGATCGGTTTGGACAAAGATGAACCCGAGTTGTCTATCTATGATGTCATTACGCAGAGAAAGCGGAAAGGAAAGACGATCACCATCGAAGATATCGCGATTCCGAGTGATCAAATCCAGTATCTCGATATAGCGCCCTCGAGCGTGGACCTTGCCGGCGCGGAGATCGAGCTGGTCAATGTGATTGCCCGTGAAAAGCGACTTGCCGCCGCTGTAGGCCCCGCGACTGAGAAATACTCCTATGTAATAATCGATACGCCTCCGTCACTGGGTCTGCTCACCGTTAACGTTCTTACCGCTACCGATTCGGTGCTTATCCCGATTCAGTGTGAATACTACGCGCTCGAGGGACTCGCGGAACTTCTCAACACGATCCGTCTGGTGCAGAAAAATCTCAACACGGCATTAGTCATCGAGGGCGTTCTCATGACGATGTTTGATAACAGACTCAATCTGTCCCGCCAAGTTGTCGAAGACGTGAAAGCCTGTTTCTCTGGGAAGGTTTTCAACAGCATAATTCCGAGAAACGTCCGACTCTCCGAAGCACCTTCGTTTGGAAAACCGATTATACTCTATGACATAATGTCGTCGGGATCAGAAAGCTACCTGGCACTGGCAAAGGAAATAATGCAGAATGGCTAATCAGAAACCAAGGAAAAGGCGAGCGTTGGGAAGAGGATTGTCCAATCTGATTCCGATTGAGCCTGACGAAATCGAAGGGTCAAACGAAGCATCCGAAAATAGCGGAAATGGAGGGGTGATCCACGTCGCGCGCGAGCTGGTGAGAACAAACCCCTACCAGCCTCGAGTTGATTTTGACGATGAAGAAATCAGAGGACTTGCGGACAGCATTCAAAACCAGGGCCTTCTTCAGCCGGTCGTACTTCGAAAATGCACCGATGGGTACGAAATAATATCTGGAGAACGACGGTTTCGGGCAATGGGATTGCTTGAGTACGATAAGGTGCCCTCTCTCATAAAAGAAGATGTCACCGATCGTGAAATGCTTGAAATGGCTCTCGTTGAGAATATTCAAAGAGAAGATCTCAACGAGATTGAAAAAGCGCATGCTTACAGCAAGCTAATGGCCGATTGCGGACTATCTCACGAAGAACTTTCGAAACGGGTGGGTAAGAGTAGAAGTGCGGTCACCAATAGTCTTCGAATGCTCAAATTATCCCCCGATCTTCAGAAAATGGTCCGTAACGGTGAGTTGACAATGGGTCATGCAAGGTCACTTTTGTCATTAGACGGTGAAGACATCAGGAATCGCATGGCCGAAAGAATTGTAAGAGAAAATCTCTCGGTTCGCGATGTTGAGAGGGAAACGCAGAAGAAAAAACCTGCGCAAAGCAAAAAAGAGTCATTCTCCGGGCATACCGATCCTAATCTCAATGAAGTAGTCGAGAAACTCCGCTACAGGTTCGGCACCGCAGTGAAGATAAATGGAAAACCGAAAGGAAAAGGATCGGTTGAAATATCTTTCTACGGTACCGACGATCTTAATCGTATACTGGATATGATCATGGGTTGAGGGACCTTGTAGCATGAGCCGTTAGAAGAGATGAAAAAGAAAACGCAAAATCACCGATTCACCCTACTGTTTATACCGGGCGACAGCGGCAGGACCGTATCGGTACATATAAACAAACACCTTATCAGAGCGGCGATATTCTGTATTATCGTCTTTACGGCCGGTCTTGCCGCGCTGCTCCTTAAAACCGGTGAAATAGCGCTAAAACTTCAGTTGATAAATTCTCTGCGCCGGGAAAACGAGTTGCTCCGGGATGATAACCGAAAGCTTCTCATCGCAGCACGTAAGGTGGAGCATATTGAAGCGCTCAGCCATTACCTTCGCCAAATGGCCTCGCTCACCGATGGATCCGTCATTCCCGCACCCACCTCACCATCGGAGGGAATCCTCGGTCCGTCTCTGCTCGAGGACAGCACCGACCGTGTACTTGAGGTTGAACGATTCGGACTTTCTGCGGCATACAAAGAACTTGCTCTCGCAAATGCGCCACCCGAACAGATTATGGCGGCCGTCCCAAACATCAGACCGGTCGAAGGGTGGGTGACAAAGGGGTTTATGGTCAAGGACACCTTACTCGGGAGGGATCATCCCGGGGTGGATTTCGCGGCCGCCGAAAATTCTCTTATTCGGGCGGCGGCTCCGGGAATTGTCGACGCGGTTCTTAAAGACAGGTATTTAGGGCTTATGGTAGTCGTGAAACACAGCTTCGATTTTACGACCCGATACGGACACTGTGCTCAGATCCTTGTATCTGAGGGAGATCATGTTGAACGCGGGCAAGCCATTGCGCTTGTAGGGAATACCGGGCGATCATCCGGCCCCCACCTCCATTTCGAGGTTCTGAAAGCTGGAGAACCGGTTGATCCGATGAAATATATCGTCGGCACTCCGGCCCCGATGTGAGAGCGATCTGAAAAGGTTTTTTTCGGGACAGTCGGTCCCACAAAGCGGATACCGAATGATACAATATCTACCACTGGTTTTTTCGGCCGCCACCAACACTGTAAGGGAGAAGAACGGTCATGGGAAAAGGGAACGGTAAGGGTCAGTTCACGGTTCTGGGCGAAGGAACCGTTTTTGAGGGAACGCTCACGGTACCCCATGATATTCGGATAGACGGGAAGATCAAAGGCAAGCTGGAGACATCCGAAGAGCTAACAGTCGGACCGTCCGGGCTTGTCGAAGCCGATGTTACGGCTAAAAGCGCGCTGGTGGGCGGCAGAATCGTGGGAAACGTATCGGTGGAGGACCGGGTCGAACTCCAGGCAAAGGCATCCCTTGTCGGCGATATCCGGGCACGTGACCTGGTGATCAACGAAGGAGCCGTTTTTCACGGGAATTGCGCCATGGACGACGGCAAAGCACAGAAGGTGTAAATCCAATATTGAACCGAAGATCCGGGGTTCTGTATTTATCCACATCATCCCGTATGCGGTTGATAAACCCTAGCCCAGGTTTCGCAATCAACTCACGGCATTCTGCGTAAGCCGGCGTGCGATTCGTTGTAGAAAAATGCTCAAGGTATCTCCCCGGATACCCCTGCGCTTTT
>CAYFVL010000222.1:0-10231 GCA_964346405.1 uncultured Fibrobacterota bacterium | reverse complement strand
CACTACGCGAACAAGGACTTATATGCTGCTCTTGAAATGTACAAAAAGGTCACGGCTGAGTACCCCGATTCAGAAGAGGCGGAGCACTCCCGATCACAGATTCTCAACATCATACGAGATGTCGTTCCAAAGGATGTGCTCCATGATGCGCAATTGGATATGGCATTGAACTACGCAAAACCTACCAGTGGGTCAAATACACTGTTGGTTGAAAAAGAACCTCAGGTGTCGCCGAAAACCTGAACGGGCAAATATACGGGAGTACAAATGAAGATTGTCCGAAGAAATGCCGACCGACGGCACATCCGGAGTGATCCGGGTGAAACATGGATGACGTTTTATCCCCGGGGACCCGCGGGAACACTTGATGAAGGTTTTGGCAGGGTTTTAATGCTTAATGAATCGATACTCTCGCCAAATCGAGGAGAGGCGTCCAACCTGGAGGGAAAAACTGACCTGATCACGTATATCCACAAAGGAGCGCTTGCCTTGGCGGGGCCATTGCGACGCCCCGAATTGATCACCGCGGGAGAGTTTCAATGCATGACTATCGGTCGGATCATGAGACAGAGGGTCACCAATACATCCACTACCGACCCTGCGCACTTTTTTCGGCTATTTCTCCGATTGCTACCCGACAAGCCAGGGGACGATTACCCGAAAGCGGTAGCTCAAGTGCGTTTCACGGCGGCCCAGCGCCGCAATGTTCTATGCGCGATCGCATCCCGGGACGCACGAAATGGATCACTGCACATTAACACAGACGCCCGCATTTATTCAAGCATACTCGATCCGGGTCAACATATTGTGCACGAACTTCCGCATGGACGGAAAGCCTGGCTCCATATAGTGTATGGCAAGGTGAGCGTTAATGGAGTCGAACTCGCTCCGGGAGACGGTATGGGCATTACGGATGAGCCGTCGGTATCCTTGACGGTCAAGGATGACGCCGAACTATTGTTGGTCGATATGGTATCAGATTTCAGCCCGATTCATCAAAGTAAAGTCAAAAATGAACCAGCGAAACTGGATCAGTACAGGTAGATAGAGCCTGTCCGGAAACCCGCTTTAGTTCCTCGGCCGAGCGAGAATGTGACTGGTGAGGCGTCACAAAGAGGCATATCCACAGAGATACGGCGACTTGGGACAACGAAACCAGGCGCAATCGCAGCCGGTTGAGGCGCTGAATGGGGTTTTCGGACAGACACTAACTACTCAGGTCGTATAACTATTGACGGTTTTGCACCCCCTGAGTAGTTACAAAAAAACAATGTTAACAAAGGGATCAAAAGTGTTACTTCAAAAAGACAAGGGAAATCTCAGTACCGGGGTCTTGCTGCTCACGCTCCTTATTCTACCGGCAATGTTCGCGGTTCACGCGGATTCGGAAAACAAAAACCCCGTGTACTCGCCTTCAGTCAATAACGAAGGGTTGCGCGGTTTGACGGCTGTCGGTTCCGCGGAGGCCATGGGCGAAGGCCGTATTACGCTCGGTATTTTCATGCCGGGGTACAAGCAGCAAACGGGATTCCTCAACACCCCGAATGCCGGCGCGCTCCTTTTCACCGGAACCGGAACGTTTTCCTACGGCGTCAATTCTAATGTCGATCTTTTTGGCGCAGTATCAGCGTACACTTCGAGCAATTATACAAACACCGACAGAAACGGCGGACTGGGCACGATTCGCGCGGGAGCCCAAGGCTCGCTGCCTTTCCCCAAATCCGCGTTTTTGCGTATGGGTGCTCAGGCAGCCCTGGCCGGCGGCACATCGAAAAACCAGATAAACACCTACCGTGCCGATGGCTACAACTATTTCGAGACTCGTGACGGCTGGGATATTTCGGTTAAACTCATGCAGACAATCCGGTTCGGTGGAGAAGATTTCGGCGTAAAATTGCACCTGAACGAAGGGAGTGTTGTCGGCATTATCAATAGCGACCCCACGCTGCTGCTTTTGAGCGCGGGTTTGCAGGGAAATGTGAGCTTCGCGGTGCTTGGCGTTGAGATAAATTCCCGTACACGATTCAACCACTTGTCCTTTGGGACCGACCCGCTTTGGGTTACCCCCTCTATTCATCTGCGCACTCCGTGGAACATGAATGTTCTGGGGGGAGTCGATATTTCGCTGTCGGCCGACCGGACGGATAACAATCCTGCGGCTCCGGACAATCCCCGCGCGCTCGAGCCTTACAGGGTTTTCGGTGCGCTGGCATTCTCAGTTGACGTGCTGCAGAGAAAAAGAGACGCCGCGCTTGCGGAAAAAGAAAAAGCGGCAATGGAGAAGGTCGCGATGCAACGGAAAGCGTTTGAATCCGCCGATGAAATTGAATCTCTTACCACACGGGCTACAGCCGATTCGGTTACGCTCGCCAACGAAAAAAGAGATTCCCGTATGCTAATGGATTCGATGCAGCAAAGGGCCGACGATGCAGCAGAGGCGAGCGAGGCGGCAGCCGCGGTACTGTCGAAAAAGGCAACAGCCGATTCTCTAGCGCTTATTCAGGCTGCGCGCGATCTTGCCGCCGAGAAGGAAATGCGCAGCGACGCCGAAAAAATGTTGCTGTCAACCGGCGAGATGCTCCTCGATGCCGTATACTTCGAGAGTGGGAAAAACAACATAACCATCAATTCGAAATCATATCTAAATGTGATAGCAAAAATGCTGCTGAAGTATCCCAAATTACGCTTTGAAGTGGCCGGGCACACAGACAATATCGGTGCAAGGGATTTCAACCTGAATTTGAGCCAGGAACGGGCCGATGCGGTGCGGTTCTATCTGAACGACGTCGCACCTGCGTTACACCTGAGCGCACGGGGATATGGAATGAGCAGGCCCAAGACCGATAATAGCACCAAGGAAGGACGGCAGAATAACCGCAGGGTTGAGCTGCATGTTACGAACATGGATGCGTTGCGGGAGTACAAATAATTGTGATAATAGCGGAGAAATCCATCAGGTTCAATGATTCATTACGCGTTTCTTCGAATCTGGTGGATATCCGATTGCTGTTTCCAAATCCGGATCAGCAACTATCTAAAAGCTGAGGATCAAGGAGAACAACACCCCGAAAAGCGGTACAAAAAACAATGCGAAGGGCGTGTTCCATCAACTGGCCGGCAAAGCCGCAGTAGTTGCCGGAATAACCCGGGGGAAAGCGTCTGGCCGAAAAAGTTCTGGAAAATTGGCAATGTGCCGTCGGTAAAAACCAGATGGCGGAAAGGAATGGTCATCATGAAAAAAGCGAAAATTGTTCTTCTCTGGTTACTCAGTATTTTGTTCGTCCTGCTCATAGTGCAGAACACCGCGTCTGTCAGGGCGCACTTCCTGTGGCTGACGGCGGATGTTCCGATAATTCTCTTGCTGCTTTTTGCCGCGGCAGTAGGCTTTATTTCCGGGTTGTTTATTGGTCTGCCCATGAAGAACGCCGGCCGCGAAATTACAAAGTGAGCGCCGATCGATTGCACGTCGCTTTGGATCCGGAGTGAATCATGTAACCAGGAGTCGGGCCGAACCGGTTGCAATCGATCATCCGGAGTCTGAGGAGTACCTTATGCGTTTACATCTCATTCATCAACGCCGCCATTTGGCATGCATGGTATAAACCCCCGGGAACGGCTGGAACGAATATACGGTCTGAAAACCTTTGGGGCTACTGGTTCCCGCCGTCCTCAAGCCGAACGAATGTGACGTTACAATTGTTGACGGGAACCGTGCCGTCCCGGATTATTCATCACCGCCCCGTCCAGATCTTGTCGGTATTACCGCGTTTTCATTCGCAGGCGAACCGGGCATACGAGGTCGCCGCTGTTTCCCGCGATTGTAACGTGCCGGTTGTCATGGGCGGTATTCACGCGACAATGTTTGTCGCCGAAGCTTTGCGATGGTCGAGGACGACCGTGGCGTCGATATACAAATAGGCATCCCGGAAATGACTTCGCATGAAAATATCACATTTGTCGAAACTCCTGATTCTGACTGCAGCATGCCTGTGCCGGGCGTTGGGGGCTTCTTCCCCAGACAAGCCGCAAAGCTTCGGCGGTCTCGATGACACGCTGCTTTTGATTCGACGTCAGGAGCTGCAAATAGAGGCTGTTGTCCAACGGCTCAAAATCGACGTTCAGGCCGCGGAGAAGTCCTGGCACGCAGACCGTGAGACGGAAACCGAAATCCGCCTCGGGCAGGATAGTATCGGAACGCTTCCGCTGCGCGCCACGGTTCTCTGGGAGCAGCTCAGCACTTATCGCACCGATCTGGAGAACCTTGAAGCCCGAAAAACCTTTCTGGCCAGGCAACGGGCCATCTTCCGCGGGATCATTGAGGCGCGAAAAAAATCAGGAGAAGCTCCCGAACTCTGGCATGATGTTTTAGACTCAATACGCGCATTGCGTTCCCGCGTTGCGGATGCGTGCCGGTTGCGGGAGGAGCGCCTCGAAGAAACTCGATTCGAATTGGCGGCGCTCAGCTCCCCGACAGCGTCCATCGAGCCGGGCCACGCAGCGCAACGCCTGACCGACATGAGAAAATTCTATTTGCGCTCCAGGATCAGTTCAGACAGCGCCTTTCCGGCACATGGGATGCGGCTTGACACTGTCCTCGCTACCTATCAAATCGAGTCCCGGGCGCAACTGAAACAGTTCACACTCCTGCAAAGGGCATCAGGTCTCTCCCGACGCATCACAGGTATCTGGTCCTATCAGGTCAGCAATGTTGACGGAAAACCTCTAACGGCGGGAAAAATCATCATCGCCCTGTTTGTCATCATCGCGGGACTGAAGATCGCTCAAATTCTGAGCAAGACGGTGAGCAGATTCATTGCCAGGAAATTCGCCATAGAGTCCGGCGCTCTTGATGCTACTCAGAAGCTCTCTTTCTACGCATTTTCAGTCATTTTCACCCTGTATGCCCTTCACACAGTGCAAGTGCCGCTTACTGCATTTACCATAATGGGGGGCGCGCTGGCCCTGGGTGTTGGACTTGGCAGCCAGAACATTCTGAACAATTTCATTTCCGGAATAATACTGCTTATGGAGCGCCCCATGAAGGCGGGGGACTTTCTGGAAATTGACAGCGTCATGGGTACTGTTGAATCAATCGGACTTCGCAGCACCAGAATACGCACTCCCGGCAACGTGCACATGGTGATTCCCAACAGCAGCTTTCTGGAGAAGAACATTATCAACTGGACACTCGTAGACCGCCTTGTTCGTATCGAAATGCAGGTTGGTGTTCAGTACGGATCCGATGTGCGGCGCGTGAAGGCTCTGCTTCTTGAAGCCGCCGGCCTTGTGGAGGAGATTCTGAAACAGTCCGAACCAATCATTCTCTTTTCCGACTTCGGAGACAGCGCACTGATCTTCGATGTTCTTTTCTGGGTCAGGATCCGGAATGTCGTCGACCGCAGGATCATTGTAAGTAATCTGCGATTTAAGGTCGACGATCTGTTCAGGAAAGCAGGTGTGGTGATCGCATTCCCCCAACGGGATGTACATGTCGATACGGCATCACCGTTACGGGTGCGTATTGAGACATAGAAAACCGAACTATGAGGAATCACAATCGCTCGGTTCAGGTTAGAAAAGCATTTTGTCTTCGAGCTGTTCCCCAAAGGGTATGATGATAATTTCGCGCATAAAGTCACGGGGAATTGCAGTATTCTCGGGAGATCAAATTGCTTATCCGACAAGCACGTCTTCTAACATATCCCGGAAATCATTCCCGGCCATTGTTTCAGGAAGGGACAATAGCGCAATCCCGCCTCAAACCCGGCCACGATCAACCCGCCCGCGATTGCCGTCCAGAACAGTATAATGCTACGGAGAACCATGTCCTTTGTAAAGTCGTGACTCGTATCTTTTGCCAGGCGCGCGAGGACCCGCTTTCTGATCAGTCCGGTGAAGGTACGCCAGAAAAGGGCCTCGGCGGCAAAGGTGAGCACGGTGACCGTAATCAACGATACTATGCACTCCATACACGCATCCCAGTTCTTTACCGCCGGGCATTCGTGACTGTTCTATGTCGCATAGAACGGCGTCGCGAGAATGTTACCACCGTCCGCTGAATGTACCGGCATCGCGATCAATAGCAATCAGTTCGTTTTCACCGCCACGATATCCGCCGATAGCACGTAATTCTCGGCTCCGCTGCCTGGGGCCCAGTCTTTGATGAATGCTTTGCTCTCATTTTTTGGGGTTACCTGAATATCGCTGAACCCGGCCTCTTGCAGCATCGCTACCACCTCGTCCCCCGTCGAAGCGCCGGCGATGCACCCTGCGTGAAGAGCGAGATCGGTACGGACGGATTTCGGTATGGGCGCCGAAGCGATAATATCGGAGACCGCCATGCGGCCACCCGGTTTCAGGACCCTGAACGCTTCGGTGAATACCCGCGGCTTGTTGGGCGAGAGGTTTATGACGCAATTGGAGATGATAACGTCAACCACGCCGTCTGCGACGGGAAGGTTTTCAATTTCACCCAACCGGATGTCGATGTTCGGAAATTCCGACTCCGCCACGCTCTTGCGTGCTTTGGAAACCATTTCAGGTGTCATGTCGACGCCGATTACAAGACCGTCTTGTCCCACCTGCTTCGCCGCAAGAAAGCAGTCGAATCCGCCGCCGCAACCAAGATCGAGCACTGTTTCCGCGGGCCTGAGGGACGCAATCGCCCGCGGGTTTCCACACCCCAGTCCCATATTCGCGCCGTCGGGGACCAACTCGACTTCCTCGCGGCTGTAGCCAAGCGCCATGCTGGTTGCCTCGACGGTGTCCGAATTTGAGGGCTTGCTGCAACAGGTTGGACCGCAACCACATCCTGAAGAGCCTGAAGATACCGCCACTCTACCGTAACTTTCCCTGACAGCCTGCCTGATTTCCTCATCGGTCCGATTCATACACCCTCCGTATCATCCATATTGTTTATGCGGCGATCTTTCCATCAACGATTCTAATTGTCCGCTGCGCCATCCGTGCGACATCCGGGTCATGCGTGATCATGACAACCGTGGTCCCGCCGGCATGCTGCCGTGTGATTATGTCCATTACTTCTTTACCCGTATCCGGATCCAGGTTACCGGTCGGCTCATCGGCAAGGATAAGGCGGGGTTTCTTTACAAGTGCACGGGCGAGTGCTACCCTCTGCTGCTGGCCGATACTCAGCTCCGAAGGCACATGGTCTTTTCTTGTTCCAAGATCGACCTCATCCAGAATACCATCTATAGCCCCCGGATCGGCAACTCCGCCGTTTGCGAGAGAGAGCCCCGCGCTGACATTCTCGAATACCGTGAGATACGGGACGAGGTTGAATGACTGAAAAACAAAGCCTACGGTAGTTCCGCGCCATTGGGAGCGTTTGGCCACATTCCAGTCGTAGATCGATTGTTCATTCCAGCATACGCTTCCCTGGTCGGGGCGACTCATGCCGCCCAGCGCAAGCAGAAGCGTGCTCTTACCACTACCGCTGGGGCCAATAATGCTGAGAAATTCACCTTCTTTTATCTCGAGACTGGCATTGTCCAGCGCCTTCACCGTCCCGTGTTTACGTTTAAATATTCTGGATATCCCCTTTGTCTTGAGCATGATATCATGCCTCCTTCATGATCAGTGATGGATCTACATTCGTGGCATTGAAGGCGGGAATGGCACTGGCGCCAAGCGCGATCACGGTCGATATTGCCATGCTGTAGAGCGCATACATCGGCAGCGGCAGCACCGGGACTCCGGCGATTCGCGGACCAAGAAATACCGCAAATGCAGATCCGAGAATGTACCCGATAACTCCTCCCGCGAGACCGATAATCAGCGCCTTGAGCAGAAAGATTTTCTGGATCCAGTTAGAATTCGCCCCCATCGACATGTAAATGCCGATTTCTCTGCGTCGCTCGTACACATTGGCGAACATGTAATTGGCGATGCTCGCCCCGCCGACTACCAGTATGACCACCAGCAGGATAAGAGATATCCGTGCCATAACGGTGTTGGCCCTGATTTGCGTCGAAACAATCTGACTGATTGTCACGACTTTGGCATCGGGCAGCAGCTTGTTGAGTCGTTGAACAAGTCCGGTTGAAATAGCGGAGCAACAGCCGACGATTTCAATGGAGTGGAGCACCGAATCCTTGCCCGCCAATTTTTGCACCGTGTGAAGATGGGCAAACAGCCGACCGTCATCGACAGTCCCGGTGATCGGCAAGACGGCTTCGGCAACAAAGCGATTCCCCAGAATGGTGAGTGAATCACCTTCCTTTATCGACTGCGATGAGGCTACATCCGCCCCGACCAGTACCGCATCGGGAGCGAGATCCTCGATTACCCGCCTGCGCACAAGAGTTTGCGACGAATCGGTTATGCCCGGAATATTTGCCATGATACCGCATCCTTCCGGATGAGTAAAAAGGCCGAGAGTAGTCTGCCAGGTGGCTTTTGACTTGAATTCATTGCGCGGAAGGATTCCTGTCAGCGTAGCCTTGCGCATTCCAAGATCAACCGGCATGCTGTACTTTGGGGAAAGGTTATCGAGGCCCTGAATACCCGAATTAGTGAGTACCGACACATAGCTTTCGGGTATTTCCGATTGTTGAAAATCGGCGCTGTAATAATCCTGAACAGTAGCATCCTTGGCAAGAAGCAGAATATTTGCACCGAGAGCGTCCAGTTCGCCGGCCACCGCTTTCTCGGAATAATGGGTGGTGCTTTGAATAGCCACCATGACCGCGATACCAAGGGAAACCGCCGCAAGACTCGATATGAGTTGGCTATTGCGCTGAAAGAGTTCCCGGAAAACAATTTGCTTGATTTTCATTCCGGTCTTCCCTCCAAAGCTTTGATTCTGGCATTCTGGCTCTGAATGACGGAATCCTGCGCAGTCATCTTTATGTTCATTTCTTTCACCGCTTCAATAAGGACCGCGGTCAGCTTATCGTAAGTGATGGATTTATAGCCGTCCGCATCGGTCCGCACCACTTCGGGAATGACCGGTTCCACATCCTGGGCAATCAGCCCGATTTGGGGTTCATCCGAAAAGAACCGTTGGGGATAGTCTTTACGATTCCAGGCAAAGGTTACGCCCCGAAGCCCGGTCACCTTTTCAAGAGCCGACGCAATCGGTTCGATATCTTCCTTGAACCGACGATCGGAACAGCACCCGCTTCCCGCAGTGCATGATTCAAGCGACTTCAGGACATCGTTTTTTGTCAACTTTCCGGTAAGGACGCTACCAATCCTTCCCGGCGGCAGCACCACGACCACCGTCGCCTCCGTCGGCGGGGAAACCAGTTGGCACTGTTTCAGGAATTCCTGACTGCCGGCAGCCGCCGGATCCGCCTTGATAGTGGAAACCATATCCTGGTAGTTGGGGTCATTGGCAAACTCGGATACGCCGGTCCAGGATTCCTCGTTGAATTTCGTGGTCGCATTCTGCAATGCGACCAGCGCAATCTTCTGTTCCTGGAGCGGTTTGAGAATTTTGAGCACGAGAGGTGAAACACTAATGGCCCGCGCAAGCTGCTCACTTGATAGTGTACCAGGATAGCCTCCGGTGACCACACCGTTTGGCGCAAGGGCAAGTACCATCGGAAGACCGCCGCGCGAGCCAATGCCGTACTTGCGCACAATCTCCGATTCAGCCGGATCTCCCGCATCGATGAACGCAGTGTCCACCTTTTCTCCAAGAGCTGCAATACCACGGGCCAGCGAATCTTTCATCGCTGCGACACGTTCCCCGTCTCCACCGATAAACATGAGAAACAGAAACCTGTTGTTCCGCCCGGCGCGTGCTATGGCCGCGGCGCTCCTGCTTTCTCCCGCCAACGCCTTGTCTTGCGCCGCCATGGCCACGGGCGTTGCCCGCGGCGTTCCCTGATCATCGGCTTGTACCGCTGGTTTGCTGTCCGCCGATCCGCATCCCGACGCCGACAAGAGACAGGACAGAAATACCAATCTCCGTGAAGTTTTCTTCATGTTCATTGCCTGTTCCTTTCTCTCTGCGTATTCGCAAAGATTTTGATCGTTAGTGTTTCATAAGCGCTGTTTCAGCCAAAGCGAGTCGCCTGATTGCCCCGGACCAATCAGACGTCCCACGTCTGAAATGGGATTATTTGCTCTCGGGCCGCGGAAACCAGTGGCTTGTACCGTTTGCTATCCGCACGAGCATGAGCATGACCGGAACTTCCACCAGAACGCCGACAATTGTCGGCGTTCTGGTGGAAGTTCCGGTCATGCTCATGCTCGTGCGGAT
>CAYFVL010000221.1:0-10237 GCA_964346405.1 uncultured Fibrobacterota bacterium | reverse complement strand
CCCCTCGATGTTTCGACTACGCTCACTTCGACACCGCTCACTTCGACACCGCTCACTTCGACACCGCTCAGTGCAGCGCAGTGCAGCGCAACACAACGCTCCGCTCGGGACATCGCCTCGACATTTCGACATCTCAATGCAACGCTCCGCTCGGTACGGCGGTTCTCGGCTGCGAAACTTGGGCTAGTTCTGTTATCCACCCAGCTCCCGCACAACGCCAAGCGACAAAACCCCCATAACAAACGCAATAAAATGCACTGTACTCTTTATCCAGTTCGTCTCATGGTTTATTTCGGGTATCAGATCGGTTGCGGCGATATAGATGAAGTTTCCCGCGGCAAAGGGCAGCAGAAAAGATACGTTGTAGGAACCGGAACTCAGATACGCGGCAATGCCGCCGAGAATGACCGTCAATGCGGAGAGAAAATTGGCGATTGCGGCTCTGGTCTTGTTCCATCCTCCGTGCACCAAGATCCCATAATCACCCAGCTCCTGAGGAATTTCGTGGGCGGCGGCGGCAAAGGTAGTGACGAGTCCCACGTCCGTACCGACCAGAAAACTGCTCCCGATTGCCAGGCCGCCAACAAAGTTATGGACAGCGTCGGCAAGCAGAATCATATAAGTGACCGGCTTCTTCTGCATACCATGATGATGCGAATGTCCATTGAGGACATGCCGGTGAAAATTCATGAAAAGTTCGAGAACCATGAGAACCGTAAACCCGCCCAGGGCAAAGGCAAACGCGGTTAAAGCATCGCCGGCTCCTTGGATTGATTCCGGTAGTAAATGAAGGAATGCGCCTCCCAGAAGGGTTCCCGCCGCAAAGGCAATCATTACACCCAGAACACGTCTGAATACATCCTCTTTGAGAAAGTAGAGAGTAAGTCCAACAAGGGCAAGAAAACTTACTCCTGTAGTGGCAAGTAGGATTTGCACCAGATCGGTCATGGGAGTGAATTACCGACTACCTTTCATTGCTTTGGAAGAGCCGATGCGGAAGAAACGGGCCGTTGCCGCTTATGGCTCTGGAAATCAATACACATTAACCAAGCAATAAAAATGCCGAATTCGGACTGCCGTGTGTGTAAGACCGCTCGAACGAGGGCTTCCCGGGTCAGTCCTATTCACATTCGACCAACGGAGTCAATTCGTCTTTCTCATAATAAACCCGATACATAAGAGGAACCGAAGAGGTGTCTTCTTCTTCTCCCTGCATTACCAGTACCACTGCACAGTTCAGGTCTGGAGATGCTTTCATGACCACCGGCTCACCCGGACGCGCGACCTGTCGGTCCACAGGAGTAGGGGTGGGTAATGGTTCATTTCGCACATAAGCGTCCGCGATTTCCTCGGCATTGTAACTGCAGTACCACTGCACAACTGCCGGTTTGTTTCCCTTTACCTCTACATACGCGACCAGAGGCTTGTTCGTTTCATATGGACCGGCCATAATGATTGTATTCGTGTGCAGTTCAGCCGTGCTGTTTTCCTGAAAGATCATGCCTTTCAAGGGCGTCGCCGATTGTGGAATCTTACCCGCCGGAAACGAACCGAACCTGGTATATCTTTGACCGGTGCACAGATCGATTATGATAGTGGCTCCATTGTCCAGACGCGAACGAAACCGTCGAATGCCTTTTTCCCGAAATGATTGACGTCCGCGCGCTTCAGGTGATTTGTCGATAACCGATGCCGCCGTGCCCACGATCGAAGACCAGAGTCCTTCGGATGAAATGTCGAAGTCTCCGGTAACGTCAAAAGTGACATCAACAGGTGCGGTGGGGATAAGATAGGCGGTGGCGACGTGTCGCAGGCGATCGTAGACGAGATCAATTGTACCGGTAGTTTCCATGTCCACCTGAAACTTGACATTTTTATTGAGCGTAAATTCGGCCCCAAGGGAGTTGCGGGTCCTTGAAATCCATTTCCATCCGATCCCGGAAACCGCGATCCGTACATGATGAGAATCGATTTCCTCTGCCGTGCATGATCGAATCTGGAACGACCCAACCGCCGGGGTTGCTCCCGCTCCAAGTCGGGCTCCGCCCGAGCCTGCAAGGGCGAAAATGCGATCTCGTACATAACTGCACGCGTTATGGGCGAGCAAATCTATCAGCATTTCTCGAACATGCGGGTCGGTTGACGCAGGGGACGTGAAAGAGAGGGTGTCCGTCTTTTCGGTTCGACCCGCATTATTAGAGACATTTGATTCATTCCCCAGGTTGCCGAAACAACTACAGCAGATAATCAGACTTGCATAATGTATCCACTTGATCATTTGCTTCTCCTTGAGGAACTGGTGTATGGTGCCGAGTTAAGGGTGCAAAACAGGTGCCAATGATTCCGCCTGCGCTGTACGTCTATGGTCCGGTACTTGCACGGATCAGGGGCATGAATCGACTTCTTACCATCTTTCTTGTTTGCATCGCGTCTCGGGCCGATCAGCCTGACGTTTTTGCGGATTCGCTGGTGACCCCCGCGGAAGCGGAACGGGCAGCGATCTCACAAGGGTTCAATGTCCGCTCTCTGGAGCTGGACGAGGGAGTTGCGGATTGGTCTCTCTGGAGTGCGGCGGCATCCTATATTCCTCGTGTCACGGCATCCTCGCAATACCTACGATTGGGCGACTCGGGATTCGGCTTAGGATTTTCAGGGTTCGGCAGTCCGGTATCGGGGAGAGGCGGTAACCAGTCGGAAGTACCCCCCGGGACGGCCCAGGCTCCGGGAGACACTTCGGGAATACCCGCCGGTACCGGTGCTCCGGAGCCGGAACTGTCAAACAACCTTTTCATCCACGAAATATCCGTACAGCAGCCGATTTTCAATGCCGGACGTGAGATCGTCGGGTTACGAGTGGCGTTTGTCAGGAAACGAGCGGCTCGTGCAGCCGTCTCCGCGGCTCGTCAGGATGCGATCTTTTCGGCCCGAGAGGGATATTTCAACGCAGTTGCAGCCCGGAGAAGCCTCCTTGTCTCCGAGAACTCTCTTGAATTTGCTCGACGCAATCTGCGCGATGCACAGCTCCGGCATGAGAGCGGTATCCTGCCGATTACCGATATTACCCGCTGGCGTGCGCAGGTTGCACAGAGTCGAGCGGAACTGGCCCGGGCCGAGGCCGTGGTGAAATCCTCCCGCCTTCGTCTCCTCACGGCAATGGGCTATCGAGTGGATCAGGCACCAGACAGTTTTGGGTTGGTGGATGTAGGATATTTTGAAGGACGATGTTCAACCGGAACTCTGAACATACCGGATTCTATTTCGATTTCGGACAATCCCACCGTGCAATCCTTGAAAGCGGGAACGCAATTAGCCGAGCAGCAAAGATTGCTTTCGATAACAAACTATCTTCCGAGCCTGAATGGGTTCTATTCCCGGCAGTGGACTGCGAGTGGCGAACTATTACCCGAGGAGGACGCAACCTGGTACCTGGGTTTGGTCCTCTCCGTGCCGATAAGCGCCTGGCTAAGTAATACACCCGAGCTGAAGACGTCGACGGCCAGGCTTCGGAAAGCCCGGATACAAGAAACGGAAAGCATGCAACGGCTGAAGGTCTCGGCTCGGACGGCGGCACTGAACTATACGGCGGCAACTCGAAGCCTGGCAGCGGCGCAGGAGCGACGAGACCTTATGCAGGAGACTGTTGCAACCATGGAAGCGCGCTATGAAGCCGGTGTCGCCGACCAGACCGATCTTCTCGATGTCGCGCTGGAACGAGACCAGGCAAGGCTCGCATATATTCGAGCACTCTTTGATTGCCTTTTGTCACGCGCCAGGTTTCTTGGCAGTATCGGAAAAATGGAGGTGATGAAGTGAACACCCGTCAAAACCGGTATGGCGTTGTTCTTCTCTCAATTGGGCTGGTGCTGTGGGCTTTGATGATCCCGCCGGCATGCGGCAGAAGCGATGGGAACGGGGAAGAGAGCATTTCGGGCCAACGCAGGGTTCTCGAAGTCGTCGCGGCAAAGAAGGGGATTGTTGAGGAATTCATTCAGTCGTCCGGAACCGTCAGGGGAATTCGTGAGATCTGGATTACGGCGAAGACCCAGGGAACCATGGAGTCGGTATCGTTTGAGCTGGGTGATTCGGTTCGGGAAGGAGACACGCTCTTACGGATTGACGATGTCACGGCGTCATATAGCCTTGCCCAGGCGCGGGAGCAGTACCAATCGGCGAGAATCAACCTCAATGCCATAGAGAATCTTGCCGAGCTGGGAGCGGCTTCACAAGTGGAACTTACGAATGCACGAAGTCGCTTCAATCAGGCGCGGGCCGCTCTCGAGGCGGCAAAAGACGGATTGGACAATGCGAATGTGACCGCGCCGATAACCGGGCATATCGCTCATAAAGGTCGCGAGGTGACCGAGGGCGGAGTCATTGTTCCGGGAACGAGAATCGCGAAGCTGATCGACCTCTCAAGGGTAAGCGTGGAGGTTTCCGCAGGGGATCGTGAAGTTGTCAATGTCGACACCGGGTACCCGGCTCGCATTATCCCTTATGCGGGTTGTCCTCGTGATTCTCATTTGGTCGGACGGGTCGCCGCGATAGCCGCGGGGGCCGACCCCGCCACGGGTAGCTTTACGGTCGTTGTGGAAGCGGAAAACGATTGCGGAATTCGACTTCGTTCCGGAGTGCCGGTGACTACGGTTATAGAGACGGCCCGGCAGGATTCGACCGTTATTATCCCCACCAGTTCTCTTGTGGACAGTCAGAACGTCTTCGTGTTTGAGCAGGGCAGAGTCCAGCGCGTTCGGATTACCCCGGGTGAGACTGTGGGCAATCGAACCGAAGCACTCGAGGGGCTGAATTCCGGGCAGGCGGTCGTGGTTACGCCGCCACCTGGTCTTGTGGATGGGGAAGATGCCGACACAGTTATGCTCTCGGAGAGGTCACTGTGGGAATAAGCGTCGGGAAACTATCGGTCCACAACCCCGTCCTGATAAACATCGTGATGGTGGCGCTTCTGGTGCTCGGTGCATTCAGTCTCATGCGTCTTCCGCGAGAGCAGTTCAGCGAGGTCCCTTTTTTCTGGGTCATTATCTCCGTTCCGTATCCCGGAGTTGCGGCAGAGGATATCGAGCAGACAGTTACGGCCGACATTGAAGAGCAACTTGACGGAATGCCCAATGTAAAACAGATATCATCAACAACGCGTGAAGGCATTGCGATTGTGCTGGTGGAATTCGAGGACGGTATTACCAATGCACGATTCGAGCAGCTTTACCAGCGGACGCAAACTGAATTCAGCAAAGTTGATCTTCCCGCCGGTATACTGGAACCGGAGATCGAGGATTTCTCATCAGCCGATTTTCTTCCGGTGGTCGAAGTCATTATGAGTGGTGATGTGTCCTTCCGTGCAATCAATAACCAGTCGGACATTCTTCGCGAGCGGATACTCGAGATCCCGGGAGTATCAGGCGCCGAAACGGTGGGTGCACGTGATCCGGAGATTCGGATTGCGGTGGACCGTGCAAAGGCGGAAGCTCTGGGGATAAGTCTGACCGAGATTGCCCGCGCAGTGGAGCAGGCAAATGCGACCACTCCCGGAGGAAATCTCACCACACCGTCGCGCGAGTATGTAGTGAGAACGCTTGGGGAGATGGAAACAGTTGAGCAGTTCAGCGACATCGTTGTCCGAAAACTTCAGACCGGAGAAGCGATAACGGTTGGGCAATTGGGATCCGTGCGAGACACGTTCGACCGTGTCTCGGTAGATATGCGGTTCAACGGAAGAACCGCCGTATCCGTTCGGGTCGCCAAACAGGCCGGTGCGGATGCACTGTCCATTGTACGGGATGTCCAACAGACCGTAGACGACTACCTCGAAATCGCCCCGTCGGGAATTCGGGTTGATCTATTCAACAACTCAACTATTCAGATTCGCAGAAGTCTACGGGTGCTCATCACGAACGCGATAACCGGATTTATTCTGGTTGTTGCGACGCTTTTTTCGTTTCTGGGACTGCGGAATGCACTGGTAACTGCTTTGGGCATACCGCTGACGTTCGCGCTGACTTTCGTGTTTATGGAATGGTATGGGGAATCGCTGAACGGAAATTCACTTTTTGCGCTTGTTCTCGTGCTGGGACTTATTGTTGATCATGCGATTGTCATTATCGAGAACGGATACCGCTATCGTCAGCAGGGATACGGTGCGGAAGATGCGGCCATTGCAGGTACTGATGAAGTAGTCACCCCCATACTTGCCGCAACGCTAACAACGGTTGCCGCGTTTCTGCCGCTTATGCTGGTTCCGGGAACGATTGGCAAGTTTCTCCGCATCATCCCGTTGGTGGCGTCATTTGCTCTGACCGCATCGATGCTCGAAGCTTATTTCTTTCTTCCGGGGCACTTTGCACATTGGGGTACTCCTCCGAAAAAGAAATCGGGAAAGGGCTTCTTTGCGCATCTGACCGACCGATTCGCCGATTTTCTCGATCGTGCCTACAGCCACAAAACCGTGGTGGCGATTGGAAGCCTGGTTGCGGCCGCTGGAGTCCTGTCACTCACGACCATTGTGCGAAAGGACCTTTTTCAGGGGGATGAATACAGCCGCTTCTATATCGATATGGAACTTGCCCCGGGTGTTCCCAGGGAAAAGACGAATGAAATAGCTTCACGATACGAGCGAAAGCTTCTGCCCTTGGTGGGAGAGGGGGAGGTATCGGATATAAGCACGGCGGTCGGTTTTGCCGTCAAGGACAATCAGTTCATCCGCCAGAACAATGTAGCCCAGATTCAGGTGGATCTGGTGGAGGAAGGGGAGCGGGACCGCTCGATACCGGCGATAATGCGTGATGTCCGAGAGCGCACAGATACTATCCCGGGGACTTTTTTCGTCCAGTTCAGAATGGTACGGGGCGGACCTCCGGTGGATCCTCCGGTATCGTTTCGGCTCTTTGGGGACGATTACGACGATATGTCGGCTATTTCGTCTGAATACCTGCAGATCCTCGAAGGTCTTGATGGTGTTTACAATATCGAAGATGATCTTGAAAAGGGGAAACCGGAATTGCAGGTTCTGGTAAACAAGAACCGGGCAGAGCAACTGGGCCTGAGCGCACGTGAAATTGGAGCATATATACGAAGCGCGGTCGACGGCATCCCCGCCACGACATTCTATCGTGGCAATGAAGAAATCGATGTCGTGGTGAGCTATGATCCGCGGGAGCAGGAATCGGTAAACGCGGTAACTGGAATTCGTATCCCGTCCCGGCAGGGAAACCCGATCCCGTTTTCATCGGTCGCACGGGTAAAGCAGACACAGGGGATTGCCGCGATAAAGAGAGTCGACGGCGATCGACAGATACAGGTCACCGCGGAAGTCCGTGAGGGGGTCGATGCACCGGCAATAAACGAAATGGTGGATTCGGTGTTTCAGGCAAGATTCCGTCAACGGTATCCTGAAGTCGGATTGGATCTGGGAGGTGAGTTCGAGGAGTTTCAGAACATACTGCGGCAGGTTGCCCGGTTATTTCTTATTGGATTATTTCTCATGTATCTGCTTCTAGGAACTCAGTTCAAAAGCTACATACAACCGATTTTGATTATCATCTCAATACCGTTCGCGTTCACCGGCGTAGTGCTGTACCTGTTGATCACCAACACTCCTTTCTCAACCACTGTTATGTATGCCGGGGTTGCACTTGCCGGCATTGCGGTCAACGATTCTATCGTTTCAATATCCTTTATTAACGACCGGCGACGAGAAGGAAAAAACCTGCATGATGCAATCCTCGAAGGCGCCTCGGTACGCCTTCGGCCAATCCTCCTTACGTCTTTTACCACAATGGCAGGTCTCTTGCCCATGGCGGTCGGAATCGGCGGGCGATCCCCGGTCTGGGGACCCATGGCGTCAACAATCATTTTCGGTCTTGTCTTCTCTACGATTACCACGCTTGTTGTGATGCCGTGCTGGTATGGGGTGTTTGAGCGAATTGCTCAGAAGGTGCGGAAGAAGGTTTCCAAATAGGCATTTTCTCCTATTCTATCTTCATGGACCCTATTCCCCCGGATGTTCATCATCATCGATTTCTGAATCCCGGCTTTCGAAGGCTAATGGGGGAGAAGAGCGGGAGGGATTATGTGGATTTTGCCGAGAATCGGGAAATCTGTTTGGCTTGGTGGTTTGTTTATGTTGACGCCGAGCGCGGAGTGCCGGTAGGTAGAGCTTAGCTGCGTAGAGGCCACTCGTCACCGGCTTCCGCGGGACGCGATTGGTCTTAGTTAGAGGTTGGTACCGCTCTGGTTGGGAGTTTCAGAAAAGATTTGCCGAAATTATATTGAATAGCCGATGGCCTTGTCGACTTGTATTCACCTCCTCAAATGGCGCAATCATGAAATCTTTTGTAATTGTTTCACTCCTCTGGTGTATTTCTCTGCTCGAAATGGGGTACGCTTAAATCGTGGTAATTACCCGTTTTTATCTTCTTGGTATCATTATGATACTTTTTGTCTTGCAAAAGCGTATGTTATTTGGAACAATACTTGTGGGTGTTGCCTGATGGAGCGTTTTGGACAATCACACTACGATCTCGAGGAACTCAAGGAACTATTGCAGCACGGCTCAACGCGGGTTATCACACAGACATCATACAGGAATGCTTTCCTCTGGGCTATGTGTCCGAAGAGGACATTGTTGAACGCTGTTTAGCACTCAAGAGAAAAGAAATCTACAAAACGATGACCTGCCACGGCAATCACAGGCTGTGGCAAGATGTGTACAAGTCCGTAGAGGGGGCTGAGACGCTGTACATCAAGCTACAAATAGGTGCTGACGGGAAGGGCGTTGTTGTGCAGTTCAAGCTATCCGATTCATGAAGGGAGCGTAGTATGAGTAAACTTTGCCCAATTTGCGGTTCGAACAGCGTTAGGCCACAAACACTAACAGAGACATTTGAGTACAAAGGTCACTCCATTCCTATTGAAAAATACCAGATCTACAGTTGCGGACAATGCGGCGAAGCAACAGTAGATGGGGAAAGCCGCAAACGTGCCGAGAGAATTCTTCGTGATGCCCAACGAAGTATAGACGGATTTCTGACTTCCAAAGAAATAAAGAGTATCCGAAAATCGTTCAAAAAGACGCAGACGGAGTTTAGCATTTTACTCGGGGGAGGAGAAAAGGCTTTTACGCGATATGAAACGGGACGAATCCTTCAAAGCAAACCCATGGATAACCTGCTCAGGATCTTGCGTGACTATCCCGATGCGATGGAATGCATAGTCGGGGGGGAGACCGAAAAGGATCCAGACAGTACGGTTTCGGTCTATCGTGAGGCTGATCGTGAGTACCAGGTGGCTGAGGAGAATCCATATGATTATGTGGTCGAGGGTAACACTATGAGGTTTGTCGGTGATGGATCAAATTGAGTTCGAAGTCAAAAATGTCAGAATGGAGCGGCTCCATTTCGCATTTAAGCAGGTTGCTCCCCCAAAGGGCCATATACGGATTTCTCCGGAAATCCAAATCCGGTATTTCCTAGACGGCAGGAGTTCCAACGTATTGTTGCAGCTAAAAATCGAAGGAGAGCAGATACATTTCGTTGTTGAAGCATCTTACCTTGGGGTTTTCGAGTTTGATCGCGATCTTTCAGGTATCGCGCGCGATAGACTCGATCGAGTTATTAAAGTAAACTGCGCTGCCATTTTGTTTCCGTTCGTCAGGGAAATCGTAGCTGAGACAACAAGAAGGGCTGGGTTGTCTCCTCTGGTCCTCGACAGCTTCAATTTCGTCAAAGCCTACGAGAAGGGGAAAATGGAGAAAAAAGCACAGAAGGAAGGGTTTTAGAACAGATCGACCTGGAATCAGCCTGACCAAACATGAAGGCTCTACCCCTCGGCATTTCGGGGCATCGCCTCGGCATTTCGGCTTCGCTCACTGCAGCTCAGTGCAGCGCAATTCGGCGCTCCGCTCACTTCGACACCGCTCAGTGCAGCGCGGTACGGCGTCTCTCGACTGCGAAACTTGGGTTAGGGAAGATGAACCGGCGGATTTGGGCCTGAAACGGGCACCTTCCCGATTGAAATCTGGACTCGGCGACCGTTTCAGGGGGGGGCGGACAGGCGCTATATACGTGCGGCGCGTACGAAAATCCACCCAATGGGCGTCGTACACTATGCGAGGAATCGCGCTCGGCTTATCAGCGTCGATGCGGGTACGCGCCTGCGATTTCCCTAGCCCAAGTTTCGCAATCGACTCACGGCATTCTGCGTAAGCTGTTGCACAATCTTGACTTAG
>CAYFVL010000220.1:0-10245 GCA_964346405.1 uncultured Fibrobacterota bacterium | reverse complement strand
GGTAGGCAATGGTTATTTTGGTACAAACTCGGAATCCAAAGCTTGTTCGACGCGATCCATGTGATACTCGCGTCCTGGAATAGTGAGGGAGGAACCAGGTGGACTACGAAGTAGTGATCGGGTTGGAAATACACGTGCAATTGGCGACAAAGACCAAGATATTCTGTGGATGCAAATCCGCGTTTGGTGATCCCTCGAACACCAACGGTTGTCCCGTATGTCTCGGGCTTCCGGGTGCACTCCCGGTCCTGAACAACCGGGTTGTAGAAATGGCCGTCAAGGCGGGACATGCCCTGAACTGCGAGATATCGTCGAAATCCATATTTGCTCGGAAGAACTATTTCTACCCCGATCTGCCAAAAGGGTATCAGATTTCACAGTACGATCTTCCCCTGTGCGGGAGAGGAGAATTGGAAATCGCTCTGGATGGGAATCGACGAACTATTGGGATCACCCGGATCCACCTCGAAGAGGACGCCGGCAAGCTGATCCATGACCTGGATGTGGACTCATTGTTCGATGTAAACCGGTGCGGGACCCCACTGATGGAAATCGTTACCGAACCCGATATACGCAGTCCGCGCGAAGCCTACGAGTTTTTGTCTTCGCTGAAACGCATTTTGCAGTATCTCGAAGTTTCCGACTGCAACATGGAGGAGGCGAGCCTCCGGTGTGACGCCAACATTTCGCTTCGGCCCAAAGGACAAAAAGAGCTTGGGGTGAAAACCGAGTTGAAAAACATGAATAGTTTCAGAGGTGTCGAAAAGGCGCTTGAATACGAAATCAAACGGCAGACTATAGCCCTGGACGCCGGTGAAGAGATCGTGCAGCAGACTTATCTCTGGGATGCACAGAAGGGCATAACTCTTCCCATGCGCAGCAAAGAAGAAGCTCATGATTATCGATATTTCCCAGAGCCGGATCTGGTTCCATTGATTGTCGACGATGCCCTGGTAAATGAGATCCGGGATACGATGCCGGAACTTCCCGCCGCACGACTTCAGCGCTATATCGACGACCTGGGGCTTGCTCCCGATACCGCCGCCGTGCTGGTGGAGTCACGCGCCGTGGGGGACTATTTTGAGCAGACGATCGCCGGTGGAGGCGATGCCCGAACGAGCGCGAACTGGGTCATGGGTGACGTTCTCAGGGTATGTAAGGACAAAAGGATTGAGCCCAATCAGCTTAGTGTTTCACCTCCCCGACTGGCACGAATCCTGAGTCTCGTGAGTGACGGTACAATTTCGGGACGTGCGGCAAGAAAAGTGTTTGATCACGTAGAGAATGAAAACAAAGAGCCGGACGTAATTGTTGATAAGTTAGGGCTCAAACAGATTTCCGATACCGGAGCACTTGAGCAGGAAGTCCAACGCGTGGTGGACGAGAACCCGGAGGAAGCCGGGCGCCTGAAGAACGGAGAGGCAAAGCTGCAGGGGTTCTTTATCGGGCAGATTATGCGTGCTACCAAAGGAAAGGGCAATCCCAAAGAGATCAACCGGATACTACGGGAGCTGCTGGGATTATGAAAGCCGTGTTCTTTTTCTTTGTGATTGTATCGGCAACCCTTTTGCCCTCAACGGGCTGGGCACAACCAGTTCCGTTCGATACGACACTCGCCACCGACACCGGACTGGTAGAAACCGATTCATTGGCCGCTACCGAACCACTCCCCCGCGGCCCCCGGAAGATGAAAATCGTTGATCGAAAGCTCGACTATCGCGAACAGATTACTTTCGCGGTTGCAATGATGGCATTCATAGGCATTATGCTGGGGGCTTCGCAGAACTGGAACCCCTGAATGTACGGTGGCTTCGACAGGCTCAGCCACCGGAATCATCGTCGGTTGGCGGTTTTTTTGGGACAGCAAGCTCACCCAGGAGCAAAACAAAGTATTGACATCTTATTACATGATTAATTATATTTAAAAATCTGAAGCGAGAGTAGCTCAGTGGTAGAGCCCCACCTTGCCAAGGTGGTTGTCGCGGGTTCAAATCCCGTCTCTCGCTCCATTTTTTTTGGAGTTAATTAAGATTTCCCAAGTTTCAGGCGGCATAGCCAAGTGGTAAGGCAGAGGTCTGCAAAACCTTTATTCTCCAGTTCGAATCTGGATGCCGCCTCCACTTCCCTCCCTTTCCGAGATTTCCTTTTTATAGTTGCCGTGAGATCATTTCTCCGTCATCCGTAATCGGGGTGATTGAGGCGAATTACAGGGTTGGAGGAGAAAGCATGTGGAAGGCGTTCCTTCCGGCTCCGCGCGACGGGAGTTTTCGCACTGGACTTTTGCTTCCGCAAGGCGCACAAGCAACTGCATTTAATCTCTCGATCCTCTACTGAAGATACAGCAACCCAACCGAGATATCCTTCCGGGAAAACCACGACAAGCGAAGGCGGGGGGCACTCCTACAGGCTCAGTGACCCGGGGGGACGGGCAGGCCGGGCACAATTCTCCCGCACTCCGGAATCAGTGACCCTGTCGGAAGGCCCTCGGCCTAACCCAAGTTTCGCAACCAACTCACGGCATACTGCTCTACCCTTCGGCTCCGCTCGGGGCGTCGCCTCGGCATTTCGACATCGCTCACTTCGACACCGCTCAGTGCAGCGCAATGCAACGCTCCTCTCACTTCGACACCGCTCAGTGCAGCGCGGCACGGCGGTTCTCGGCTGCGAAACTTGGGCTAAACGACCTCTACCCGACTTCTCTGCTTTCTCCGCACGATTTCCAGATCGGCATCGACCATGATTTCCACCAGTTTCTGAAACGTCACTTCGGGTTCCCATCCCAGTTTTGTACGGGCTTTCGTCGGATCACCTATCAGAAGTTCCACTTCCGTTGGACGGAAATATTTGGGATCCACTCGAACGACGGTTTTTCCGGTTTGTTCACAAACTCCAACCTCATCCACCCCTTCACCGTCCCAGCGAAGTGTCATTCCCAGACGCGAGAAGGCGTGATCGATAAACTCCCGCACCGTGTGGGTCTCACCGGTGGCAACCACGTAATCATCCGGGATATCCTCCTGCAGCATCAGCCACATTGCCCGTACGAAATCCGGGGCATACCCCCAGTCGCGTTTTGCCGACAAGTTCCCGATGTAAATACAATCCTGTATCCCTTCACTGATTGCGGACGCTGCCATCGTGATCTTACGGGTTACAAAGTTCTCTCCCCGCCGCGGAGACTCATGGTTGAAAAGAATGCCGTTGCTCGCGTGCAGGTTGTACGCTTCCCGATAGTTGACCACGATCCAATATGCATATAACTTGGCTGCGCCGTATGGTGAACGAGGGTAGAATGGAGTAGTTTCACTTTGGGGGATCTCCTGTACTTTTCCGTACAGTTCCGAAGTGGAGGCCTGGTAAAAGCGCGTTTTTATGCCCGTCTCCTTTATTGCATCAACAAGACGAAGCGTTCCGAGACCATCGGTTTCAGCCGTGTACTCGGGAACCTGGAATGATACCTGGACATGCGACTGAGCCGCCAGATTGTAGATCTCATCCGGATCGATCTTTTCCAGCAGCCGGTTCATATTGCTCGAATCGGTCATGTCACCATAGTGCAGAAACAGGTTAACGTCCCGCTCGTGAGGATCCTGATAGATGTGATCGATCCGTTTGGTGTTGAATGTCGATGCCCGACGGATAATTCCATGGACTTCGTAGCCTTTTTTCATCAGGAATTCCGCCAGATATGAGCCGTCCTGGCCGGTTACACCGGTGATCAATGCACGTTTTTTACGCATAGCCGTGTTCGCTTTCTTTCTTTGCACCACATGAAATGATATGTCGTTCTTTGCTACCCCGCTTCAATAAACGAAAGCCTTCCGCAATGGCAGACATGCCGGTCAAGCAGCTAGTACGAAAGATATTGGGCGCTTATTTGCCGTAGATAAGTTCATGAAACAACTGTTCATACCCGGAGATCGTATTCTCGATCGAGTACTCCTCGAAGGCGGTAATTCGTCCCCGAGCAATGAGCTGTTCCCTCTTAGTTTTATCATTCAGGAGGGTGTTGAGGCAAGCGGCAATACCGTCGATGTCACCGTCGTTGAACAACATGCCATTTTCCCCGTCTCGCACGACATCGGGTATGCCCCCCGCGCGGGTGGCCGCATACGCTATTGAGTTGGTGGGGTCTGCCGGATGGACTTCGCAGATCAGGATCAGTATCCGCATCGATAACACTGTGTTCCGCCTCCAAAACCTGATTCGCCGGGAAGAGGAACCAATTTCCCGGGTGCCTTCTCAACATGTGCAGGTATTCGTCCTACATCATGTAGTCGTTTATACTATATTAGATCGAAATGCTCTCGGCCACTCTGAGTGCAGGTAATCCCGGCACGCTCAAAGCCAACGCAGTTCAGATTAAAGATATACCTCCGGAACCGATGCGACCCGCGCACGAGTGTTTAGAGCAGTCATCTGGTGCGGGAAAATTCCTGGATACTGAAGGAACCTGCCCCTGGTGGAGAAAAACTGCCAAAGCATTCTGAATGAAAGACCGTTTCTTCCGATGGTCCTGGAACAGAAAGTCGGGGAAGGGGGAAAGCTCCCAATGCTCAAAAACAAGCAACGATCGGTAATGTTTGGATGGTGATAGTGCAATGACAAATCCTCCAGCCCGGGAAAAAGTGTGGTTACCTGCATTTCAAGTCATCCGCCAGAGCGTTACCGATAGCAGAATTGCTTTCAGAAAATGAAGACTATTGTCCACCTTTCTACCGCAAGACGATTGCGTGGCGGGGAGCGCCAGATACTCCTCCTTCACCGGGCTCTTAATGATCACGGCATGCAATCCGTGATTCTTTGCAGAAAGGGGGGAGACCTTGGCCATTGCATCGATGAAAATATACTGCCCCATTTCGGCTTCACTGTGCCCCCCATTGGGGCTATCGCCATATGGCCCACGATCAGAAAACTGCAGCCGGATCTTATTCATTGCCATGATTCCCGCGCCTTCAGTACAGGATTTCTGCTGGCGACAGCGCTTAAAAGGCCCTTCATTGTAACTCGAAGAGTTCTTTTCCCCATTCGAAACACCGGATTCAATCGAATGAAATACCGTTCGTGTGCGGCATTGATTGCAGTTTCTTCGCAAGTAGCCGAAAAATGCAAAGAGATAGCGCCGCACAGAAAAATTGAAGTTGTCCACGACGCGGTCACATTCAAAGGACGGGATTATAGTCGAGAAGAAGCTCGGGCGCGCCTGAACTTACCATCTGAATTGACTGTAATTGCATCAGTAGCTCATTTCACCAAAGAGAAGAACCTGCCTCTCATCATCCAAACGGCTCGGTCTTTGTCTGTTCGCTATCCGCAAGTAAAATTCGCATTGGTGGGTCCCTCCGAACTGAAACAAATACCCGAAACTATTCCTCAGAATTGCATTTTCACGGGGATGATAGAGGAAGCCTACAAGTACTATGGCGCCTTTGACGGGTATATATCAGCCTCAACTTTGGAGGGACTTGGTAGTGCTTTGATAGACGCGGTTGTCCGAGACATTCCGGTGGTGGCTCTCGATGCCGGAGGGACACAGGATATACCCATGCGTAAAGAGGCTCTTATACCGTGGGGACGCGCAGAGCACTTTTCCACTGCGCTGGAGCGCATGTTGGAAAATCTTGCTGAGTGGAGGAATGACGCTAAACACTATGGCGCGAAGGCGCGCGAAAAATTCGGTATCGATAATTATATTTCACGACATCTCAGACTTTACGAAGAAACGATGGATCGCTAGTAAGGTTTTGTACCAGGAATTCTAAATGTCCAAGCAATCCGTTCGAATGCCACGTATATCAGTAATTGTTGCGGTTTATGAACGCGCTCAGGACCTGGAGAAAGTGCTGGTCGGATTGCAGGTGCAGCGCTTCACCGATTTCGAAATTGTTATAGCAGACGACGGTTCCGGAGCGGAAGTCAAACGGATGATTCGTAAATATTCGCGGAAATTTGCCTACCCAATAATTCATAAATGGCACGAAGACAAGGGATTCAGAAAAACTGTCATTGTTAACCAGGCAGTGGCTCAATCACAAAGTGACTATCTTGTATTTATTGATGGCGATTGTGTGTGCCATTCGCTCTTCCTGGAACGCCATTGGGCTCGTAAAACCAAAGGTGCCGTTCTTTTCGGTCGACGTGTACATTTCAATGAATACTTATCGAAAAACGTTACTCTGGAGAATATCGCGTGTTCTACAATTGAAAATCCCCGGTTCTGGTGGAAACATGCCGCTGCCGGGACACGACACCACGGATTCTATTTGCCATGGTTATTCAGTATGCGAAACGCCGGACACAAAAAATACTCGATACTTGGGTCAAATTTTTCTCTCCACAAAACAGATTATGAGGCAGTTAACGGATATGACGAGCGCATTATCGGACGCGGGATGGAAGACAGCAACTTGTGGGCGCGCCTGAAATTACACGGAATACGCAGTTTTCACTTGTCACACGAAGCTATTCAATATCATCTCTACCACCATTTCGATCCCATTCCCCACGACAAAGCTACCGTGCGAAAATTCTGCAATCCGGAATCAGCCTGGACGCAATATGGTATGAATCCAAAGGGATCGCCACGCGATCCGGGGAAACGCGTATGAATCTGGCAGTGATATTACCGACCATTAACCTATGGGGGGGAGTCAAGCGGTTCCTCGAACTCGGAAACATCTTTGTAGCACGAGGACATAACTTTTCTGTATACACCCCCGAAGGCACTCCCCCGTGTTGGTTCGCCTATAATGGAGAAACAAAGTCGTTCGCAAGCTTACCCTCATCCGATCATGATGTTCTTTTCGCAACCGAAGTCAAATTTCTGAATCTACTCAAAACCTCCCGAGCGACTCACAAAGTTTTCTACCACGTTCTTGAAAGAGAGGATCTGAGACAGGTACTGGGAGACCCCGAGATCAAAATCTTCGTGAACTCCACCAACCTCTACCGTCATGATATACGAAAATATCGCATTCACCCCTTCAAGGCTGTCGGTGGCGTTGATTTCGGAGCTTTCACTCCCAAAGATGATAGTCTGAGATCAGGCCCGACCACCATTTTAACCTATGGTCGACTTATCATGCGAAGAAAAGGAACACGATTTGTGGTAAAGGCATGCGAGCGACTCTACAGAAAGGGTTATGATATCCGACTTATTCTATTTGACACTCCTCTCGACGAAAAATCACAATCGCTTATTGATAATTTCAAGTGTTCCCTGCCGTATAAATTCATCACGAATCACCCGGTCGCGGAAAACAATTCGCTTTTTCACCAGGCCGACATTTTCGCTTCGGCAGAGCATTCCGCGGGATGGGCGAATACGTGTGCGGAAGCAATGGCCGCCCGCCTTCCCGTTGTCGCAACCGATTCCGGAACGAAGGATTTCCTTAAAAACGATGTGACAGGAATTGTTGTGCGACGAAACAGCTACTCGGTGGCTCGAGGTCTCAAACGTCTTCTGGATTCTCCCGAATTGGCCGCGAGGTTGGCCGATGCAGGCAACCGCCGTGTCCGCAATTTCGACTGGACAGTTCTCGCGGATAAAATTCTGCGCTATTTCCAAAGTGAGAATAGGGACGGCGAATCATGGGCATGAGAATACAGATTGTTTATCCAACCGACGGTTGGATTCTCAATAAGCTCGGAAAACTCTTGTCGGATCGTGTTCCAGATGCCGTCGGTAGCCCGGACCAACCCGACCGGAATGCGCCCTTTGACATAACGTACTTCATTAACTATTACCTATATAAGCCACAACGTTGCTATTCGAACCCTTTCGGCAAACTTCGGAATAGCCGTATTCTAGGAGGCTTTTTTACTCACCGCCAGGGGAAGCACTTCGATCGCCGGGCGCGACAGATGGACTTCTGCATATGCCCGTGTCGTACCTCTTTTGAGCATGCATTGAAGCAGAACAAACGATCTTTTCTGGTTTACCACGGTATAGATCTAGAGAGATATGTGCCAAAACTTCGGCTGGGATTCGTCGGCAGGTTTTCACCCGACGGGAGGAAGGGAGAGGATCTCTTTCATGTTTTAGACCAGCTTGATTTTGTGGATCTCATTGTCACTAATGGAACTATATCGGAAGAACAGATGCCAGCATTCTACCAGACGCTTGATTATGTGTTTATTCCGTCAAAAAATGAAGGCGGCCCTTTGTGCTTCCAGGAAGGGCTCGCCTCCGGTAAGGAGATTATCTCGACCGAGGTGGGAATGGTACGAGATTTCAAAACCTGTGAAGGAGTACACACATTCAATCGCGATTCTCCTGAAGAGCTAAAACAATTACTTCATGGTTTATATGATAAAAAAACGAGATTACGTAGAGCTGTCGAAAACTACAGTTGGGAATACTTTGTTTCCGAGCACCTCAAGATATTTCGCAGCCTGGCTCAAACCTGATAATCTCTATTTTTCGGGACCCAGGTTAACAGCTTTTTTATGCTCCCAATCCTTTTCCGCGAAATACCCTCTGGACTTCACCCCGACATAGGGGTCCCACAGAGACCCAAAATCAATCAGCCAATTGTCCGCCCCAAGTTCACCGAACAATTCATGTATCATTACATTTGCAGCCATTGAAGCAGAAAACGCGTACACTTTTTTGTTACCTTTACAAGAGGCGTACTTCCGCACAGATTCGATCGTTTCATTTACCGAAAGGAAACAATTCTTTTCCGGAACATGTATAAACTGTTCCACTTCAAAAAGCTGAGCAGGAAGCCTGGAAAGGTGCGGGGGTCCCACGATAATTACCGTTTTTTTGCGCAACGCATCCAGAAGCGGAAACAGATTTCCGTCCCGATTGGCATAATGAAATACATCTGCGTTATACCAGATAACATTACTTTTCATTCCTCGTATGCACTCCGCAATCCGTCGGCCGTCCCGGCGAATCGCGGTCTTCTGAATTCCGTAAAAATAGCCGGCCGGGTTTTCAAGGGATTTTCGAAGGCGTAACCCCAAATCCGGGAAGTACTCGTGACCGTCGCAATTCGCTCCTTCTCTATCGAATATCGCATTCCACTCACCATCGCCGAATCTTGAGAAGCCATACGGATGCCCGGAGTTGAGGAGATCCACAAAGTAATTCAGTTCGACGTCCCGATAATCAATGCTTTGGGCAAACGCAATTCGGTTCATCCATTTCCTTAGAGACATCTCACCTCCTCACCGATCTTGTTTTACGAAAGTTGGGGTCACCGCAAAGTGTACGTTGTCCGGACTGCACTCATATATCTTCCTGTTATCTATGCGCATTCCATCCAGGAACAATCTGTTTAAATCCATGGGCTCAATATTTCGATGCCAGGTCTCCCCCTCCGTCTGAACTTTATTCAATGGATTATTGAAGACAACCGGCTCCGCGGGGGCGAGGGCATACGGTATTCGTTTAACCCACCAACGATGGCGGTATCGGTGCATGGCGCCCTCATAGCTATTGGGGGCTGCAAATCGAATCGATCGGGTAATTCGCTTAATAACGCCGGCACGAAAGATGTTTCCATCAAGGCTGAATGGGTAATTCCAGGGAATCATGCGTTTCTTGCAGAAATTCCATTTCCATTCGAGCACTTCGGTACGAGTCGGATTCCTGAATGACGGTGCGGGATACGCATCGCTATGCTGCATCGATGCACGCAGAGAGACAAATAGATGCCGACGTTTCAAAGTACTCAAAGTTGGTCCGAGTTCCACGGGCCGATACACAATGTCATCATCAACCAAAAACATCAGTAAACCCACATCCGGAATCTGCTCCATTATCGCAACAAGGTTTTCACGAAAGTCGGTCTGTCGATACCATCGGACTATATCAAGACACGATCGATCCTTCAGCAGGTTATATCCGTTCTGGAAATCTTCACTGTCGGCCGTATACAGGACGTGAATAGACGATTCCCGCTCTCGCCAATGGTCACGGATGCTTCGCAGAAGACTGTCGAGCTGACAGGCCCTGTTTTTAGAGAATATTACGATCTGGATGCTTTCGCCTTTAGGCCGCATTAATCACAATCCCAAACACACGGAGCTATCAGAACTCCATTAGTTAAACCAACGGAGGGGCGCGGTATGCTGATACGGCATGAGCCATATATCAAGATCACAAGAAGCCCCCCTGCTGTATAGTCCCACGCTCAAAAACCCCCGATAAATCCCACGATATTTTCTTTTTCCAGGGACATCTAGTAAAAAAAAAATATCGTGGGATTTATCGGGGGTTTTTGAGCGTGGGAC
>CAYFVL010000219.1:0-10299 GCA_964346405.1 uncultured Fibrobacterota bacterium | reverse complement strand
GGGGAGATACCTTGAGTCCCGCCCGGCGGGACCGTGAGTTGATTGCGAAACTTGGTCCAAGGCTGGGTTGAAGCGCTATTTCAGCCTGGTGGATTTCCAAACGCCCGACAATGAATACTTGTTTCATGCTTATCGGAGCGTTGTTGGTTTTTATAATTTTCCGGCGTCGCCCGGTTTTTCAGGAAAGGAACGGAAAAGTATGTTCGCCGTCAAAGTAAGCGATTTCATGGCCAATGTCATTGCAAGAAATCCCGGGGAAACGGAATTTCATCAAGCGGTAGAGGAAGTAGCGGAATCGCTGATTCCATTTGTTGAGGAAAACCCCCAGTACAAGCAGGCTAAAATTCTGGAACGTATGACCGAACCCGAGCGAGTTCTTATGTTCAGGGTTCCCTGGATTGACGACAGAGGCGAAGTTCGGGTTAACCGCGGCTTTCGTATCGAAATGAGCAGTGCCATAGGGCCATACAAGGGTGGCCTTCGCTTTCACCCTTCCGTAAATCTGGGCATACTCAAATTTCTTGCTTTCGAGCAGATATTCAAGAACAGCCTTACCACGCTTCCGATGGGCGGCGGCAAAGGGGGGGCGGATTTCGATCCCAAAGGCAAATCGGATAATGAAATCATGCGTTTCTGTCAAAGTTTTATGACCGAGTTATGCCGTCATATCGGTCCGGACACCGACATTCCGGCTGGAGATATCGGCGTGGGCGGCAGGGAGATCGGTTATATGTTCGGTCAGTACAAGCGCATAAAAAATGAGTTCACCGGCGTGCTCACAGGCAAAGGCATCGAATGGGGAGGAAGCCTGATCCGTCCTGAAGCCACCGGATATGGTGTCGTCTATTTCGCCGAGGAGATGCTCAAAACCCGTGATATGAATTTTCAAGGGAAAACAGTAGTCATATCCGGCTCGGGCAATGTTGCGCAATTTGCCGCGCAGAAAGTGATCGAGAAAGGAGGAAAAGTCGTAACGTTTTCCGATTCGGGAGGATTTGTTCATGATCCGGAAGGCATAGACGAGGATAAACTGGCCTTTGTCATGGATCTCAAGAACATGCGGCGCGGTAGAATAAAAGAGTATGCCGATAAGTACAAAGCTGAATACTTCACAGATCAGCGTCCCTGGGGCATAAAATGCGATATAGCGCTTCCCTGCGCTACCCAAAATGAAATAAATGAAGAAGACGCCGCCAAACTGGTTGCTGGTGGTTGTATCGCAGTCAGTGAAGGCGCGAATATGCCGTCCACGCCCGAAGCGGTCGAGATATTCATTCGCGATCAAATTCTTTACGGCCCCGGCAAAGCGGCGAATGCCGGCGGGGTAGCCGTTTCGGGGCTTGAGATGACACAGAACTCCATGCGGCTGCCGTGGACGCGGGAAGAGGTCGACGACCGGCTGCGCAGAATTATGCAAAGTATACACAGCACCTGCGAAACCTACGGTAAAGAAGACTCCGGTTTTATCAACTATGTCAACGGTGCGAACATTGGCGGTTTCATTAAGGTCGCCGATGCAATGCTCGCCCAGGGCGTAGTTTAAGCTCCTCCTGAAAGAGGCGTTTGCGCTCTCACAATCCCAAATGGTATTCCCGCCCCGGAACTACGTTTCCCAGGGGCGGGATTATGGGCAAACGCTGAAGAACCCTTCCGTTTTCTCTTCATATGAGATACCGAATCTGGACCCTTTCTAATGTAGTTTTTGCGCGTTGCCAAGGGCTCGCGCAAAAATACCTTCACATTTTTCGCTTCCCCTTTTTTGCGGATAGCGGTCGGTCGTACTTGCCGAGCAACCAAAAGTTATCCTTCAAAACAGCAGTACGGAGAAGTGTGGTATCCGTGGTGGCGGGTGTTACGCTTCTGTTTTCTTTTGCCTTTAGATTACTGTTCCTCTTCAGATAAATATTCCGGCAACTCCACATACGTGACGCGCCACCCGGTGCGCCATGGAAAAGTTTCTCGATCTAAAACCAGGTTTTCCAAAGATGAGCATCGTCGGCAATTGCCGCGTCATCTTTGATATCCAAGGCCCGACCAGAAGATCTGCCTCCAAATGTTCTCAAAAAAATGCACAACCCAACTGTTGATGGGGCTCCTGTCATTAGGTATTATTCTATCTGTATGTCGTTTCCATCCGAGTCGCAAACGACTGCATTTGTGTTTTTCTCATTGAGACTTTACCGAGGTTTTGGAAAACGGGTACTTCCAGTGAACGGAAAAAGCAAGAACCTGATGCACAACCGGCCGAACATATTCGGCTACAATGATTTCAGAGCATATCTGAATGACGTTTTCACGTTTTATCATCATCAGGACAAGAAGTTCAGTAAGTCGTATGTATGCAAACGGCTGGGTCTTCCAAACAGCAGGAGCTATTTCCAGGATATCATCAACGGGAAGCGCTTATCACAAACGAAAGTGCCGTTGATCATAAAGGCCTTTAAGCTATCGAGTGATGAAGCAGCATTCTTCCGTGTTCTGGTGAACTATAATCAGGCAGTAAACGACCCTCAGGAACGCCAACAATTATTCGAGCAGCTCATAGCCCTGAACCGCACCCCGAAAAAAATAATGTCGAGAAACGACTTCGACTATTTCACGGAGTGGTATCATCCTGTCGTGAGAGCCGTCCTTAACGTCATTGATATCAAAGATGAGGACGGTTGTAAACTTATATACAAATACATCTTCCCTAAAGTAACCCCTGCCAAGCTCAGACGGTCGATCAGAATCCTTCGTGAAATAGGATTGGTCGAAGCCAATCGTGACGGGTATCTGAAACCGACCGACAAAATCATTACAACTCCTGAATATGCCGAAGACGAAATCTTGCGGCAATACCAAATCAAGACCCTTGGACTGGCGCAAAGAGCGATTCTGCAGAACAGAGAGCAGCCACAACGTATAAAAACCAAAACCATCAGCATATCCAAGTCGGGATATGAAAAAATACTCAAGCATCTCGAAAAGTTCGATAAAGAGTTGACTTCATTGATACACAAAGATGAAGGGGAGGATGAAATGGTATGTCAGATGAACATGCAGGTGCTTACGAATTGGAGGAAAACCTCGTAATGGGAGCAAAACACACAGCAAAACATCAAAGCGTATTCCGAGCGGTTTTTCCGGCTGTCGTTATGCTTTGTTTTATTCACTGTGCACAGGAAATCGCGGGAACCTCGAGCGACACGGACACGGGAGTCAAGGCAATGGTTTTGAACCCCGACCTCACACCCGCGGTCAATGCCGAGATAACCGTCTACAATTTCCGAGATACCAGCGTTGCACACGAAACACAAACAGATGAAAACGGAGTGTATTCTCTCTCCGATTTATCCGGAAATTATTCGATTTGGGCTGAAAAGGATTCATTTGTCGCCTTTCAGGATTCTGTTTTCCTGTCGAATTCAATAGACGAAATCCCCGCGGATACTCTTAATGCCCCCGGATCGTTCAAAGGTGCGATAGAGATGGAGATCGGCGATCCGCCGACCGCGGTCACGGTTCATGCACTTGGAACGCATATTTTTGCGAATGTATCGGACAATGGATGGTTTACACTTCGGGGTTTAGCCGAGGGGGAATACGTTTTGCGATTTTCTTGTAATATTCCGTTTTATACCACCACGTATTCCGACCCGGTTATGATCGAAAGCGGAGTGGAAACGGTGCATGAGACTCCATTCAGGCTCACCTATTCCGGCATTCCTTATGTAGAAGGAATTCAAGCGGAATTCGACACACTAAATTCGGTAATTACCGTATCCTGGGCCAGATCCGAATACGACCACTTGCAGAGCTATGTGATCTACCGTCGTGAAGCCGGAAGTGGGTATGACAGGTTCATTCAACATTTCATCACAAGAGACACCATTTTCAACGAACAGATTCTATTCGAGAGTCAGTCACAGAGTCCCTTCGGGAGTGCGGTTCCAGACAAACGCGTATTTCATTATAAGGTAGTGATTCGAGACAATTTCGAAAATGAAGGCAGATCGTACGGATACACGGAAGTAGCCGCGTGCAGGCCGGATCTTGTAAAAACAAGTCTTTACTTTGATCCCGGGGATGCAGCCAGAACACTAAAGGATAGGCCGGTCACAATCACGTGCCAAGCCTCGAATCCTACGCGATCGTTAAGAAAAATTGTCTGGCGTACGCACGCCGACGGGAAGGTGATAAAGACAACCACTTTTGAAAGCAGTCGATCGATTAGCGACAGTATTCGTTATACCCCCGTTCGCATCGGTGTTGATAGTGTAGTTACGGAGGTCGAGGATGCTGCCGGAACAATCACGCGTGCTTCCTTGCCGGTCAGAGTTCTACGCGCTATGCTCAACGGGATACATCCAAACGACACCATAGCCGGTGTAAAAAAGTTGCAGATACAGGCAATCAGCACTGTCGAAAATGTGACTGTTACTTTGGACGGTGTATTGACCGACTCGATAAGCCTTCAGAATGGGACGGCCGAGTACTCCTTCGACACCCGAATATACTACCCAACTGAAAAGCTCATTTTGAAAATCGGCGAGGGCTCAACAACAATGGATTCGGTGGCCGTGTATCTCAGGAATACTGATCCTGTCATAGGGTGCTGGATTTCGGAAAACGACAGCCTTATATCAGAGTGCTACCGTGAGAATGGGGAGATCAGCTCAACCAGAGGCATTGGATGGCTATTGGGGTGGCGACGGTATGGCAACAGCATTACATTGCTGCAGGCCTCCGGCGCCGACATTACATTCATTCCCGAGTTCATAACTTATGACCATTGTTATCTGGACGGAGTTTCTTTTGTTAGAAAGCAATAGGGAATACTTGAACGAATTCGCCATTTTCAGTGAAACGGACGCATCTGACTCTCAATCAGTCAAACAGAATCAGAAAAGGCAGGAAACATGAGTCTTAAGACCAACGTTCTCCTCTGGATCCTCGGTACTGCCGGGGCCATGCAGGCAATGCACGAAATCTCAACCTACACAAATGGCGGCGTTCGTGTCGGCAAAGTGGAACTGGTAAATGAGGAAGTATCCGTCGATGTGCACTCCTGGTATCTGGATTGCGAGCATACGTTTGAGATTGCCACCGACGTGTCATCGGAAATCTCGGGGGATGAAAAAAATTCACTGGTTATCAGTGGGGCATTTGAGTTGCCTGCATCCGCCGTAATTGTGGGAGCGGTTATGTGGGATGGTGAGAAGGTCATGGATGCTCGACTTTACGGACGGCCAATTGGAGACACAACGTCCGAATTTCCGGAGAACGACAACATCGCGGAACAGACTACCATGAGTATTGCCAAAGTCTCCGGAAGCAAAAGCTGGGCGGGGAATCAAAAGGATTCCGATGTGTATCGGATGAAAATTTCACGCGTGAAATGGGGCTGGAACAAGAAGTATCGAATCCGCTATCTTGTTCCGCAACGGGAGTTCGAGGGCATTAAGACCATGCCGGTTTTTGCACAGCTTAACATGAGATTCTCCAGGTATCCTTCGTTTGCTGACTTTTCGCTTTCCAGTTCCGAGGCTGTTGATTCGGCTGTCATGAGCTATAGCGGCATCGAGGAAACTCTCCCGCTGCCCGTGAAACGACAGGCGCCAAACCGAGAAAACCCTCACTGGCATACTAACTCCCTGAGGTACACGATCGCTCCGAAAAAGGATCAGCCGGCCACGGTTACCACCTCGTTTCCCGGCGGGCATCGGTACGATGGAAGTTATCTGATGCACTGGGGAAACGTTCCCGATCAACTACAGGAGCTCTCCGATATTCGAACTGAAGTCCTTTTTGTATGGAAATGGTTTCGTGATAATAGCTATTTGGTTGTGTACAATAATGGGAACCGTCTTCTGACTGGAAAAGAATATATCGCAAGCCAGGCACACGATATAAGGGGTACCTCAATAGCATTGGGACGAGCCGGCAGTAAGGTTGGATTGATTCACGATCGGGACAGCACCCATCGAGATAAGTCATTCGACCTTTCCTATCCCGGATCCAACGAATTCGCGTCAATGGTAAAATACCTTGAAAGACATACCAACTCAGCCTACCTTTTTTCAGTTTTCGATGAGAATGAATGGACTCAAGGAAACTGGCGGGGTCCATCCCATGAAGAAACACACGAATTGGCGCGAAAGGGCGCCGAAGACTTTACGCTCTGTATGCACAAGGCTTTTTCCATGTTCTCCCAGGACGATAACACGTTGCGCCACATTATTGTGGTTACCGTGGGTCCATCCTGGTCTCTGGATGATTATAAACAATTCTATTCAAATCCGGGGTTTCAGAATGTTTCTTTCACAGCCGACGGGCGGTGGAACGGTGTGCCGGTTGCTCAAATTGAACAGCAATATCCGCTTTCACAAGCTGTTCGACATAACAGCTTCCGGGTTCCGAAAATGAAGGGGTATAACTACATTGTTACCATGCAATCGGGTTCTGTGACGAAAGAACTCGAGCTGATATCATACTATAAAGGTGATTTGCCCCATATTCCTGCTTTTTCCTTCGCCGGGTATTCCAATGAGCCTTGGGAAACGACTGTGAAGTGGCAAAAGTACGAAAAGACCGGTACCTTGATGGGAACATATATCGACACTCCGCATGTTGTGTCAGCCGAACAGGATTCAAGCCTTGCCAAGATTTGGGCCGGATCCGAAACTCCGTTTACCGATGTACATGAAAACTGGAAGCTTGGCAGCTATTTCGGTATTGTCCATGACTCCACTTCAGCAGTGGTACTGGAGGGAGACTCTTCACACGGCCGGGAGAACAATTCCGACACAGTATCGGTATCGTTCTTCCTGGATGAGGACTTTATTGAGAAAGCAGTTCACGCTGAGGAGAATGTGCTCACTCCTACCGCATTTTCGGTCCGCATACAGGTGCTGAAGGGGAAAGTGCTCCTTAACATCGGATCGGCCGCTCGAGACCTGCCCATGGCATTGGAAATACTCAATCTCAAAGGGCAAATCGTTTTCAGAGAAAACTACGCCGGCTCGCCGAAAACTGTTGAGATCTCAAAAAGAACGCTGCCGTCGGGAACGTACATTTGCTCACTGCGAGGGCAAAGTCGAACGCTCAAGAGAATATTCACGATATACTGAACCGCTTGTATTAGTGGCCTGATGTCCTATGTCTTCTGCACTAAGGAGTCGTCATGGAATAAAATCGCGAAGATATCAGGTCGGCTTTAGAGGCGCTTGTGCAGGGGCATATTAGATACTGCAACTGACAAATCCACGTTTTCTAGTGGATTTGACCTGCGTACAGTATCTTATGCCGCAATACAAAGGATACTCTTCTTCCGTTAAAAGCGGCTCAGGGCTCATGGCCCAAACAAGCAACGAAGAAAGCCGGCCTGAGATCAAGCGAGAATGGAGAGGTTATTTCGTGACGACTCCTGAAGGTGGTCGACTTCCCGGCTCGTGAGTACAAGAAGTGCCGGGTGGTCGACCTTTTTTTATCCACCACATATTTTCTGCCTGAATATACGGAATATGACTTCACATGGAGCTTTATCATAAAAACAAGAATGGCACTGCCGAAACGTTAACCCAGGTTTCGCAACCAACTCACGGCATTCTGCGTAAGCTGTTGCTCGCTCTCGACTGCGAAACCTGGGTTAACGCCGGATCGCTATCCCTGCAAAAACCACTTGGTAAAGAACTCCCTCACACCATCAAGCGAGTTAAGCAGCGCATGCTCCAGCGCCTTCTCTTTCGCTTCCCAGATACTCTTGCCTTTAATCTTGAAAATCACCGGAATGTCTTCTCTGAATTCAGCTTCCCTGTTGTAGACGATTGACTTCGATTTGAGATCTATAATCTTGACGGTCACCGTTGCTTTGACGAATGCCCGCGAAGAACTGTTCATCATCGAAGCGCCTGGAAGACCGAACGCGTTTGCCGCCGCGGCGGGACCGCCGAATCCGACTACTATGTCCTTCCGATCTATATCACCGACCAACCGCTTATGATCAGCATAACCGAATCGCACCTCGAACGGCAGTAGAACACAATTTGTGTCTTGCCTTTCGGTCAACAGCAGGTACAACTTCTCTCTTGATATCGGTTTCGCATCGGGGTATTTCTTGTTCAGTGCCGAGTCGAATACCGCGAATTTGTCATCCCAGCATGCCTCAAATTCTTTACCGTTTATCGGTTCTGTAACATAGTACATCGTACATTGCCGAACATCGGCCTCTCTAACCGGCAATGCACCGACAATGGCATTGACCTTATCGACATTGTATCCGTTCTTGAACACCAGCCCGGAGCTACGCGTCGCAAGGTCGGGGGTGCAGACGAAATCATTGTACCTGATTGTGTCCGTATCCATCACTATGAAGGAAAGCATCTTTTTTTCGAGCTTGATCACATTCCCTTTTCTGCGAATCGTGACCCGGCAACCGACGGTATCCAGGATTTCGGCATTTCCAGAGACTCCGTCTTTCATCTCGATGACGCCGGCATACAACGGGGCCACAAATAAAATCGATATCATCAACAAAATCGTTTTCTTCATGTTTCCTCCACAGGTGAGCTTCTCTGGGCAGTCTTCTTTTGCCTGATTGGGTGCTTAAAATATACGAATTCGACATGAATTTCCGGCGTCCGCTAAATTCACTTGGATGGAATACCTGCCAACCGGCCGATTGCCCGCACGAAAAAACAGCTCAGGTGAGTTGGGTCAAAGGACCTATGCCCGAAATCGCTGTAAGTCATTGATACTTGGATGTTCCGAGCGGTGATTCATGGTGTAAGTTATTGTCGTTGTGGAAGTTCCATAGGCCCGACCCCGTTTTGCCCGTTCCCACTTTCGCTCCGGAGAACCCGAGTACGAGTAGCACCCATCTTCACCCGATCAGCTTGTCGAGAATTGCGCGCACGGCCTCACCGGTCTTCCCCTCGTTTTCCGATCCGAGGAGCGGTCCACCTGCATCGCTGAGCGAGACGAATCGCGGATCTATGGGAATGCCGCCCAGGAACGGAACTCCGACGTCCTCCGACATTCTCCGTCCGCCGCCCGAACCGAAAATGTCGGTAGTCGTATTGCAGTGCGGGCAGGCGAACCCGCTCATGTTTTCTACAATTCCAAGGACCGGCAACTCGAGTCGATGACAGAAGTCAATCGATTTGCGGACATCAAAAGTGGCAACTTCCTGCGGAGTGGTGACGATCACGGCCCCATCGGGTTTGGCGGTCTGAACGACGGACAGCGGCTCGTCACCGGTTCCCGGAGGTGAATCGACAATCAGGAAATCCAGATCTCCCCAAACGGTATGTCCCACAAATTGTGAAATCACGGCGTGCTTCAGTGGTCCCCGCCAGATTACTGAATCGTGAAGATTTCGCAGCATGAACTGTACAGACATCACCTTGAGGTTGCCGTCATACGCAACCGCCGGCTCCAACCGCTTCTCATCTCCCTGCGCCACGTATTTCTCCAGACCGAGCATCTTGGGAACGGTCGGCCCATGAAGATCGGTGTCCAGCAAACCGGTGCGTTTTCCTTTCAGCGCAAGCCCCACAGCCAGATTGACCGCGACCGTGCTTTTTCCCACGCCCCCTTTCCCGGAAAGGACGACGTATTTCTTATCTATTCGGGATAAAGTCTCCTGTATACGATCTTCATCGGCACCCTGATGAGCCATAGCTGGGAATTCTCCTTCTCTATAATGATCAATACTGATTATCTGTGCGTAAAAGCAACCACTATGCCTCTCGATGTCCAAAACCGGAAATCCTTGCCGGAACCGGCCTGATGTTTGAAAGGCTCGCAAAGCACACAAATATACAATGGCGCTCCGTTGCGCTGATGCAGTGTTTTCTTGCACTCTTGCAGCTTGAGGAGGATCCCGTGGAATGACCTGAACATGCCCTTTTCTTCATCGAATCCCGGGAATCATGGGGCAATCACGCGAAAACAGCCTTTGGAGTCCCTTGTGCCGGTCATCCTCCACCTTTCGCTTCGGATGACCAGAGTAAGAGTACGGCCATTTTCGCGGCCGTAAAGAATTGATTTCAAAATCAACTAAGCGGTGCGCATACTCTGTGAATCCGCAAAGCGGATGAATGTTACTCTGTGCCCGCGAGGCGGGTGCGGTACTCGAGTATCGCACCCGCATGCAACATGCGGCCTGATTCTCGATACGAACCCCGTTTTATCCCCCAGACCTCCCGTCCCGTCAACCCGATTTCGACAATCGAGAGACGCCGTACCGCGCTGCGCTGCGTTGCACTGAGCGGTGTCGAAGTGAGCGGTGTCGAAGTGAGCGGAGCGATGTGTTGC
>CAYFVL010000218.1:0-10317 GCA_964346405.1 uncultured Fibrobacterota bacterium | reverse complement strand
GGGCGACCGCGATCTTGTGCAGTTTGCCCGGCAGGAATTTAATTAAGGAAGATTTCCGGGGCAATGCTTTCCCGCTGGAAATAATCAATCACTGGCTCGAATCGGGCGTGATAGAGTGGAATGTAGAGAAACAAGGGTATCTATCGGCATGGGCGGAAGACCGGGAACATCCGCAACCGCCTAAGGAAAAGAACCGGTTCAAGGAATTGACAGGCTTCAAGTATACTGGAACCTGAACCGGAGGTATGTCATGAAAAAGACTACGTCGGACATGATGCGAAGACCGGACATTTTGTCACGGTGAAAGAAGCAAAACGCAGACCTTCAACGACTGTCGTTGAGACAATCGAGCGGAAGAAGTAATTTATGAGATAACCTTTTCAATGAGGAGGTAAACAAGGCGTGTATTGAAGAAATAACATAGACGGCTTTTCGGCCTGTCTCTTATCGTTCCGACACGAAAACCGGCACTTTTCAAGATTCACAGAACGGCAAGGACTTGGGCGCTCTATATAGAGCCTGTCCCAAAATGCCGAAAACCTTGCGTCGATCTTGACAAGCTTGGTTCTCGCGGCTGTGAAATCCTCTGCCGGCAGCATATGATACCGGTTTTCCCAAAGTCTTGGTTAACCGTTCTATACTTCCTTCCACTATCTACGAATGTGCCTGCAACCAAACTTTCGATTACGAGCACGAACTATGGGCTCCTGCTCTTTTCCTCTCACCAACCCCCAACCACCTGACGACCAAACAACTCCCGATACGGCCCGTCCTTACGTATCAGGTCCGCATGGCTCCCGGTCTGGGCGATTTTGCCGTCATTGAACACCAGCGTTTTGTCCGCGGCCAGAACGGTCGAGAGACGGTGGGCTATGATAAGCGTGGTGATGTCGCGGTATACCGTACGAAGCGCTTCCAGCAGGACCGATTCGCTTTCGGTATCGAGGGCCGATGTGGGTTCGTCGAGGATGATTATGGACGGTTTTCGGAGCAGGGAGCGGGCGATGTTTATTCGCTGGCGTTGGCCTCCCGAAAGCTGTGCGCCCCGTTCACCCACCAGTGTATCGTATCCGTTGGATAAACTCATGATAAAATCGTGTGCATTTGCCCGACGAGCCGCTTCTTCGATTTCCTCGCGTGAGGCGTTTCGTTTTGCGTATGCAATGTTTTCGACGACACTCCCGGTAAACAGAAAACTGTCCTGCATTATATAACTTATCTGATCGCGATACGACTGGACTTCGAGATCCTTGATGTCGTGACCGTCGACGGTAATCTTTCCTTTTTCATAGTTATAGAATCGGCAGATAAGATTGACCAGTGTCGTTTTCCCTACTCCGGATGGCCCGACCAGTGCAACGGTCTCGCCGGGTGAGGCGTGGATTGAAATGTTGTCGAGGACCGGCTTTCCGGCAACGTACGAGAAGGTCAGATCGTCAACCCGAATGTCTCCGGCGAGCCTTGGACATTTCCTGGTTCCGTGGCTGTGCTCGTCGGCTTCGGGCTCGGCAAGCATCTCGGCGATTCTCAGAAGACTTGCCTCGGCGGTCACGAAAAGTTGCGCGGTAGTACCGGTCAATTGACGAAGCGGTGTGAAAAGAAGCGACGAATAGAGGTAGAACTGCACCAGTTCACCGGCGGTTATACCTCCGTGCACCGCTACGATACCGCCTCCCGCAAGAATTAGAGAAATGCCCAGGCCGGTCACCAGTTCGGTTTGTGCCGAAAGCAGCGCAAACGCTCGAACCATGGTCATGTTTCGCGAGAACAGCTTTTTTAGATACCCTGAGAAGATTTTCTGCTCCTCATGGGATGATCCGAATAGTCTGATTATTCGGATTCCCGCTATTTGCTCCTGAAGTCGCGTGTAGATATCGGCAAGGGTTTCTCTCTGCTCCCAGGTCGCGGTCTTCGCTTTTTTGTCGGCCCGTGCGAAGAGGTACGCCATAATCGGGACGACCGCGCAACTGAGAATAGCGAGCATGGCATCCATGCGGAACAGGAGAATCAGAACACCGATCACCGTAAGCAGCGGAGTGACCACGTTGAGCATACCGCTGTAGAGAAAATGCCAGAGGGCGTCGGTATCAGTCGTTAGCCGCGCCATCACGCGCCCGGTGTATGATGTGTCGAAATACGAGATCGGGAGGCGTTGAAGATGTGCGAAAAGCCGTGAGCGGACATCGATGTGTATCTTTTCGCCGGTCAGAGCCAGCAGGATATTGCGCAGATAGGTCATTCCCGCTTTCACGACCATGATAACCGCCAGGAATGCGAGAACCAGCAGAAAAGCGGTGGTGAGTTCGAATCTGCCGAATACCGGAAGGTCGGCACTGCCTCGGCTGATTACGTCCTGACGCAAAAGGGTATCTACTATATACCCGACCATTTTGGGGAGCGCAAGCTCGATTACCAGGACAACCACCGTTGCCCCGAATGCTCCCCAGATGAGTCCTGCATGCGGACCGGCGAAGGTAAGCCATTGTCGAAAGGGGGCGAGTCGGTTCCTAAGTTCTTGTTTCATTTTTTTGAATCCGATAGTATGTATTTTTATGCTGTCGGCAATGCGCTTCATTTATTAACGAAGACCCCCATGCGCTTTCGACAGGGGGCAAGCCGGCATTTCGTTTGTAATCCCGATTGCTGAACCGATTCTGTTCCGGTTGCAGTCGTCTTCGAGTAAAAAATAGCAGATGCAAAATCATTTTTCCCGGTGAAACAGTGCTGAAAACATGGACAAATCAGCTAAAGGGAAGCAAAACGTATCGTATGGGTCCACTTCGGACATCATAATGGGCATTTCCAGTAGCACAATTGAGCCCCCGACCATGCGTCCCGATGGAATGCAGAAGTGGATGATCCATCTGACCCTCATTGGGCTGGGGAGGGTGAATCGGGGAGAAAACCGGTTCGAGTGCGGGCCCGGTACGCTTACACTGTTTCCGCCCCGAGTTACGCACGACTACGCCCCTGCTGAAAAGGACGGGGACTGGGAACATGTATGGGTCTATTTCCAGCCCAAACCGCAGTGGTACGCACTACTTGAGTGGCCGGATCGGGGCGCAGGGGTACGAGGCTTTCGGCCACAGACAAACTCGGTCGGGAGTAAAATCACCGCGGCGTTCAAAGCCGCGTACCGTCGGTTACGTTCCACGGATACCATGTGTCACGAGCTTTCCTCGAACTACCTGGAACAGGCTCTTTTGTGGTGCATGTTCGATCTGCGAAGCGCTGGTACGAGTGCGCTTTTCGACTCACGAATATCCCTCACCGTGGATTACATTCATCGCAACTATGCGGAGTCGATCTCGGTTTCGCAGCTTGCCGACAAGGCAAACCTCTCGTCCTCCCGATTTTCCCACCTCTTTGCGGAGAGTACGGGTATGCCGGTTTCCCGGTATATCGCTCGGGTACGGCTGGAACGTGCGCGTGAACTGCTGATAGGCAGCATGCGACGGGTTACCGAGATTGCGTTCGCCTGCGGTTTTTCAGATTCATTATACTTCTCGAGAGCGTTTCGAAAAGCCTATGGAATAAGCCCACGAGAGTACCGCGCGAAAGGAGAGGTTATTTCGTGAAGACTCCTTAGCCCAAGTTTCGCAACCAACTCACGGCATTCTGCGTAAGCCGGCGCGCGATTCGTTGTATCCCTTCCCGCACCGCGGGAGACTCAAGGCTCCGCTCGGTACGGCGTTTCTCGGCTGCGAAACTTGGGTTAGCTTGCCTACGCGTGTGTCGCGTGATCAACTGTGCAACGGTGCGCAACGAATACCTGCAACGGCATTCGTACCAGTATTTCTCGTTTAGCGGACGTATATTGAGTAATGCCGATTGGTACGATAGTTGTGCTGGTGAAGGTTGATTGGCCGTGGGCAAAACTTGCAAAGGAGACGTAAATGTCTGAAAAAAGATCCTGTAATCGTAGAAAGTATCTCAAGCCGGTGTTGACTGCCCTGGTTTTTGTAGCGGGAGTGTCCTTTCTCGCGGCTCGGCCCTCGACCGCCGATGACACCGCAACCCCAAATGCAACATCGGTGAAAACCATCGAGAACGTCGATCAGTTCACCGAAATACTCGAGTCCTCGGGAGATCAACTATTGCTGTTCGATCTGTATGCCGATTGGTGTATGCCTTGTAAGATCCTGTCACCGCAGCTCGAGAAAATCGCCGAAGCGAACGTGGATAGGGCGACCGTATACAAGATCAATGTAGACAAACATCCAGCTCTTGCACAGGCATTCGGAGTTCAGGGCATTCCGTACGTGGTCTTCGTGAAAAACAAAGCGGCCGTCCACGCAATCACCGGGGTACAGCCGGCCGGGGCCTATCAGAAGGCCATCCAGGATTTTGCGGGTTGAGTAGTGTCTGTCCCAACCCAATTTTCGCAATCAACTCACGGTCCTGTCTGGCGGGACTCAAGGTATCTCCCCGGATACCCCTGCGCTTTTTCTAAGGCAATCTCACACAACATCTTACGCATAATGCTCTACCCCTCGGCATTTCGGCTTCGCTCACTTCGACACCGCTCAGTGCAGCGCAATACGGCGCTCCGCTCACTTCGACACCGCTCAGTGCAGCGCGGTACGGCGGCTCTCGACTGCGAAACCTGGGCTAACATCCCCGACCCCCTCTCTCGTTTACGGGCGAGAGCGAATACCCTCTTGTTTTTCTTCCCTTCGCTCCTGATGCGGAGAAGGGTTAGGAAACGAGTCGCCTCCTAAGGCGATTCACGGCCAGTGAACCGAAAATCGCCGTGAAAGCGGCAATGTACCCGATATCGATGAGCACCCAAAAATCGTAATCAAGCCGTGCGCAGGCTCGAACAAGACGCACGGCGTGGGTGAGCGGCACAATTTCGGCAAACGGTCTAATTACTGCTGGAAGGTTCTCCAGGGGAAAAACGACTCCCGCAAAGAAAAACATCGGTGAGAGAAGACCAGTAAAATAGAAATTGAAGTGGTTGATATTCCTCACATACGAAGTGATGAACAGAGAGAGTGTCGCAAACATCAGCCCGGTCATAAAACCAACAAGCGGTGTGAGCAGACTTCCCGGGAGCGGTGCAAGGCCGAACAGAAAAATTATCAGCAGAACCGCGCCGGAGAAAAATAGACCTTTGGTACCCGCCCAAAGAATTTCTCCCACAATGAGATCTCGGACATTGATCGGCGCCGACAGCATTCCATCATAAACTTTGTCAAATTCAAGTCGGATGAATGTGCCGTATGAGCATTCGAATGCCGCGGTGAACATCGACGAGGTCACCAAGAGTCCGATCGCCAGATACTCCACATAGGGAATACCATTCATCTCATCGACATATCGCCCAAGCCCAAGACCGATACCTCCCAGAAAGATGAGAGGCTCCATGAACGGAGGAAGACCGTTGCTGATTAGATTTTTGGTATATACCCGCATGTGCCTGAACCAGACACTGTACAAACGGGTCCTCAGGGACGGGTACGCACGGTCAGGTTGTCGCTTCACTTAAATCCCTTCCCGTAGTCTTCAGGAAAACGTCTTCGAGATTCGACTGACGAAGTATATAGTCGCCGGGTTGAAGGCAGCCGGTCAGAACCCGAAGCGCATCCAGGCTGTTTGAGTAGAACAGTTTTACATTGCGGGAAGTCTCTTCAACTCTTACCGCGGACTGATCCATTTGGTCATTCAATACACATTCGGCTTCCGGCCGGAGAAGCTCCAGTACAAATTCCTCAATGTTTTCCGCAACGAGCTTCCGAGGTTCATTTTCGATGATTCTTCTTCCCTTATGCATTATCAGAACCGTATCGCAGATCTGGAATGCTTCTTCCATATAGTGGGTCGTGAGAAGCACGGTCATGCCCTGCTGTTTCAGTCGGCGGATTTTCTCCCAGATGGCGTGGCGAACCTGCGGATCCAGACCGGTGGTCGGTTCATCGAGGATAAGCAGACGAGGACTGTTGATCAACGCCCGAGCTATAATCAGTCGTCGTTTCATTCCACCCGAAAGCTCGCGGATCTTTGCCGTTTTCCTCTCCCCGAGTTCCATGAATTCAAGAAGCTCATCGATTCTTTTCTGGGCAATTTTTGGTGAGATTCCGTACAGTCGCGCATAGATCATGAGATTCTGGGTAACATTGAGTTCGGTATCGAGATTGTCTTCCTGGGGAACCACTCCGGAAAGATTCCGTATCGCGAGTTCTTCATGCGCCGGATCATAGCCGAAAACCTCGATCCGGCTCTGGGGGTGCGTGTCGCGCCGGCAGCGGCCGTAGATCATGCGCATCATGGTGGTTTTACCGGCGCCGTTTGGCCCCAGCAGACCAAAGCTCGCTCCCGTGGCCACTGAAAAACCCAGATCGCGAACGGCCGCCAGTGTACCGTAGGACTTGTTCACGCCGGCTACTTCTATGGCCGATGCCGTCATACTCCATGCTTTCCTTTCCCGTTCTTGATATGTCTACCGTTCGAGGTTCCGACGTGTGACGAGTTGTCGAAGTATTGCCAGCGTCCGGTTACCGGTGAAAGCAAATGTCGATCCGATCCGAACCCGGGTTTCGCAGCCTGTTCATCTGTTCGTGCTTCGACACTACTTAGCCCAACGCGGCACGAGCGGTAGTTTCGAGCATTCCCCGGACAGGCGCACTGACTAATCGCAGCCTTTGTTTGGGTGATGCGATTTCCCGCGAGTGACCGCGCAACAAATGATCACCTGCCCGGGTCTGAAAAATAGCTTAGGGTTCGCGTAGAAATATGTTTGCATTTTCTCGCGCAGCTATTTTTGTGGATATCGAGGCGCATCTCGCAGAGCTATAGCAACGGCGCTATGCTCAAGAGATGCAACGAAGAAAGCCGACTTGAGATCAAGTGAGAGTGGAGAGGTTATTCCGTTGCGATTGGCATTAGATTCGATCGATAATCTGCTGAAAGTATGGATGTTTGTTGGCCGTTGGTTTTGATGCACCGTACCTCCCGTACCCATAAACCATTTGATAATCGAGTTCCCCGTTCCGCCAGGAGTAACACTTTGGTTGCCCCCGAGCTTTCCTGGATGCTTTTGTACTCCCCAAATTCTGCGACATCCCAGGTTCCTTTTGGAAATTTATAATACGTAATAATCGCAATACGCAGCGTTTTAATTCCAGCATAAAAGCAGGACTGTACCCTTAAAGTCGATGCATTTTATCCTCACATTGGTCTTGTGTAATAGACCCAACGCGGTACTGAATCAGATAAACTGGGGTTACAGCTTTCTTGCCGGGCATTAAAAACATGAGAAACGCTCGTTTAACCACGCATGGCATCGAAATCAGAATTCCTATCAGGTTTGCTCCTGTGCTATCTGAAACAGGCGCAAGATATAGAATCCGCATCAGAATAAAAGCTTAATCAGGGTTAATCAGGGTTGTCCACGAGCCCTATGAGAATGTCGGTTGCTTCCGCGAGCAGGTTTGATTGTTTTGCCTTTGAAAATCAAATTACCTATCAGTTTATTGGGGCAGGATATCGTGCCAATATTGTGATGGCCAATTCCTAAACGTATGCCTGAACACTTTTCAGGACGCGACATTGGTAGTCAACGGTTTACGGCAATGCAACCATTTTCGAAATAGCGCTCCGTTTGTTGGAGTCCGGCCCCCCCCTTGATTCCTGAATTCAGCACACGAAGCTCACAATATACTAAATGAAATCTAACCTGCGAAGCGTAAATTGATAACAATTCGCAATCGCTAGGGAAGCGGTAACCCTTTAGTACGGGGTGTCGACCACAGAATCCTGATGGATTCTGGAACAAATCTCAACAAATCCTTTCAAGGAGGAGCAATCATGTCCTTCAAATCCGCGGTTTTCACTCTTGTGTGCGCCTTTGCGACGGCACACGCAACCTACGTTGAGCACAAGGGTGTGCGCGACGCCACGTTTTTTTTCAACGCCACCCAGACGGTGCACAAGAAAGTGTCGGTCGAATTCAACCCGGAAGTCTGTAAGGACTTCCTGTATTTCGTCTGTCCGAAGTCCTCAGACCCAACGATTACCTTTGACATGTCAACCTCAAATGGAAAGGAATTGCTCGACTACTCCAACTATGACAACGGGATATTTCAATTGGTGATCCCGGGCTCCATGGTAGATGTACAGTTTCCTGAATCGGTGGCGTATGTTTTCTCTCCGAGAAAAGGTGGGCCGTCATTCAAGCTTCCTTCAGCGACACCCGAAGAGGATAGAACGTTTTATTTCAAACTTCGGAAGATCGGAGAAAACACGCTGGGATTCAGGACCTATTCTCCGATGGCTTACGATTGTTATGTGAAAATCACCGAGTATGTGACGGGCGATCCGAAAGTGCAATACCACAACTGCCATGGATCGCCGATCTTCTGGTTTATACATAGGGAAATCTCACTCGACAATGAGGACCCGGAACGGGTGTGGAGCATCACCATTCCCGACGGAGTCACTATCGGGTTCTGGCTCGAAGACGATTCTAACTACTTCACGAAAGACAGGAACGGCCATTTTTTCCCCGAGTTGCCGAAAAAAACTGTTGATGTAATGGTCAATGCGAATGAGAAAGTGGGCAAGTACGCTCCCGTTTACTCGACCTCCCCCATTCGGGACGATGTTCATAAAAAATACAGTGAATTTCTTGACATCAATGAGATCTCCGGCTTCTGCAACCAGGGATTCGTAGAGAGCGAGAACGAAGACGATGATCCTGACCACATCGAATGGTTTGACGAAGAAAGCAATTTCGCAGATGAAAACCATCTCAAGAAACTGTGGAATCGTGAATTAGGACATATCAAGCAACTCAAAGCGTCCGTCCTGTATTCGATGAATGCGGCTGAAAGAAATGGAAGAGAAGAATGGCCGAGCATACCTTCTGTTGAAGGCACTTCTGAATTTGCGGAATATGTCGCTGCCACCGGCAAGTACATCGACTATATGTTCGGCAACGACAACAGAAAGGATATCAGATTGGTCGTCCTCAACGAGCCGTTCGGACCCTATACATCGTTCGGGAAGGAAGATTACGTTCCGATTTTGGAAGCGGTTGCCCAAAGACTCGAGAAGGAAGAGACGTTTTCCGGCCAGAACCTGTTGGAGCGTGTCACCCTGTTGGGGCCGATGATCAAGGTCATTCGTCAGGCGCACGACAGCGAGACCGGCTTGGTTCGCGACCCGAAAAAAACGTTCGAGTACTACGAGTACATCTATGAAAACACGGACCCGAAATACTGTGATGGAATAGTATGGGATCAATGGAATATTGCAAATCTCTACGATACTCACATTTTCCGGTCGAATGTAGAAAAAGCGGCGAAAATTATCGATAGCAGTCCGAATAACGAGAATGATGAAATCCACATCGCTCAATACAATACGGGAGGAGGTGGTAATGTAACTCCTCTGGTAACGAATACCTTCGATCAATCAATGATCGATATTTCAATGGGGATTCAGGGCGGAAGAACCGGAAGGCTCAAGACCCTCGGGAAATGGAGTTTTGTCGCGGAACCGTATTTCAACAAAGGATTGATCAGACCGGATTACAATCCCGAGGGCGATTGGAAATGGATCATAAATCCGTGCGGATACGCATTCAGGTTTTTCAACGAATCGGTCCTGAGCAAGGTCGTTTTCTCATCGGATCCGAATCGTGAATTTGACCAACTGGCCACCGTAGATGACCTTGCGGGTGATCGAATGAACATACTGGCTGTCAATAAAGTCAAACGGAAGTATGAAGTCACCATTACCATCAAAAACTTCCCGGATGGAATTAATCCCCAGAACTATGCCCTTCAAGTACTGAAAATGAACAGAGAAAATCCCGAGAAACCGGTGAAAGTGGATGAGAATAGCGGATTCACAAGAGTTAATTGCGGTGGTGAACGGTGTATCAAATTGGATGTCGAATCCGAGGCAATCTACTCACTCTGCTTTGCGGACTCCGAGGAAACGGCGAAATGGATAAAAGCTGACACCTACGATGTCAAAGATGGCGATTTCACGAAGGTCTCCGCCCAACACCGGGAAATGTTCTGGAACTATCTCAATCCGGACGTCTATGAGTTTCATGGGCATTTCAGAGACCGGCACACAGATGCACGCGCATGGCTTGAAGCGCGGAAAAACGATGATTCTCACGACGAGGGTGACCCAACGGCGGAGGATCTCGCCAATCTACTTCAACTGTTGAATAAAGCACAGAGCTACTATATGGGATCTATGATACCTGAATCCGAAAGTAAGCTGCTTTCCGCCGAGAGTCTCATACGGAGTTTTGACAGCGGTTGGGATGTGTATGAATCCTATTTCAACCAGTAATTA
>CAYFVL010000217.1:0-10374 GCA_964346405.1 uncultured Fibrobacterota bacterium | reverse complement strand
AAAGCCGCCCTGATATCTTCGCGATTTCTGGAGACTTTATTCCGTTACGACTCCTTAACTAATTCACTTAACCGATTAACCAAATCGTTTGCGAATACCGGGAAGATCCGTATTAAACTCATATAGCGAGTTTTTCCCGCCCCTCGAGCGCATTCCCTTTGTTATTTTAGTGAGTTACCAATTCTCGTCGAAATGCCTCTGCCGCTACGTGGCGTAATGACGAATCTTCGTATGTTTTGTAAACCACTACAACCTAAGGAGCTTATCCATGGAGTTTAAAAAGGACTGTAAGTACTCTTTGCTTGTGCCCACCAGTATGGGCGTTCGCATAACGCCGACCAACGGACAACCGGTTCACAGCAGCCGCACGTTTACCATGCAGGCCACAAGTGCCGAATCGAATGTTGCCAGTGTCTCATCCTATCTTGGTCTCCCGGTCAAGGTTCTGACCACTTTTGTGAAGGACAGCCCGATTGCCCGGTTTATTAAGGACGATCTTGCAGGCCGCCATATGGATTATGAAGGAAAAGAAGTCGACCAGGGAAATCCGTGGGGATACCGCCACCAGTTCAACGTTGCCGACAGCGGATACGGTTCCCGAGGCCCCCGGGTACAGAACGACCGTGCAGGTGAAGTCGGTAGAACGCTGAGCGTCGAAGACTTCGACCTTGACCGTATTTTCGGAAAAGAGGGTGTTCAGGTCGTGCACCTCTCCGGACTGATCGGTGCTCTTTCACCGGAAACGGGCAAATTCTGTCTAGAAATCGCCCGTGCCGCCAAAAAGTACGGCACACGGATTTCATTCGACCTGAACCATCGCGCTTCGTTCTGGAAAAACCGCGAAAAAGAACTCCGCGAAATTTTTACCGAAATCGCCTCTGTCTCGGACGTCCTGGTCGGGAATGAAGAGGATTTCCAGCTCTGTCTGGGAATTGAAGGTCCCGAAGCCGGCGGAAAAGATCTTGCGGCCAAAATCGAGAGTTTCAAACAGATGATCAACCGTGCAAAGAAAGAATATCCCAACGCCCAGGTGTTCGGCACCACTCTTCGTCAGGTGGTCAGTACCAACAGCCATCTGTGGGGAGCCATTATGGCCGACGGGGATAACTTCCACGTTATTGAACCGCGACAAATCACGGTTCTTGACCGTATCGGCGGGGGAGACGGATTTGTCGGCGGCATGCTTTATGCAATCCTCAAAGGATGGGAACCCGAGAAATGGGTACAGTTTGGATGGGCTTCGGGTGCACTGGTCACTACCCTTACCACCGACTACGCCCAGCCGGCCGATGAAGACCAGATCTGGAGTATCTGGGAAGGTAACGCCCGGGTGAAGCGATAGCCGAAAACGATTGTTCTGATATCAAAAGATCGACCGGTGGGCAAGCCCCCGCCGGTCTTTTTTTACTTTCCGTTTGGATCCGGGGCTTTGAGGCAATCGGACTCGGATTCGGTGGCGGAATCGACTTCTCGGGGTCATGCCCGCATTGTCGAGTCCGATTCCGAGTCCGTGTTTTTTGGGGCTCAGGAATTGGTTTTAGCCGACTGCGCGTGCTCTTTTTTCTCCTGCTCTTCACGGACAAGCATCTCGATATCCTCGCGGGGAAGACCACTTGCCCACCCTCTTGTTAAAGGGATCTGTTTCTCTTTGTAAGCCACGTTGTCCGGGTCGGGGCGTCCCACCGATCCGAATGTCAGAACCTGCATGGGGCAATTCACCACACACGCACTACATCGAACGCATTCCACATCGTTCATGGGTATACCTTTATTCGCATAGTTCATCACATCGATTCCCATGTGACACACCTTTGTGCAGATATTGCAGGATATGCACCGCTTTTTGTTCGCAAATATCCGATATGCGGAAAAACGGGTGTAAATATGCATGAGAGCCGCCAACGGACAGAGAAAGCGACACCAGAACCGGCCGGACATGAAAAAGTAAACACCCACCCCCAAAACCCCGGCAAATACAATGTCGACGACAATCGCATATATATCCGAGGCTACTTTCGAGTATGTTGTTCCCTCATTCCCGGCCATCCAGGCAAGAATGGTCACGATACCGGCAAACCAAAGGACATATTGCCCGGCATTGTCCATGCGTTTTGCCCGAAGTCCGTGAGGCGCGGTCGTTCGGTATTCATCACCAAGGGTTTCGGCTAATGCTCCACAAGAGCATACCCATCCGCAATACGAACCTTTGCCCCAGAAATAGATTATTGCCGGTATTATCAAAAACGTTTGTGCCAACCCCGCCCACAACCAGAAGACGGTCGGTTCTCCCATGGCCAGATTATGGATAAAAAGCGGCCAGGCCAGGATTAATCCATAAGCCCGCCAGTAGGTATCGTTCGGAAATACGTTTTCGCTCACCCACTGACCGATCATTCCATTATCGGCCATAAACGGTAAGACAAACAGTGGCAGAATAAACAATGGTATTATCTGAAACGCCATCAGGAGCCAAGTCTGACGTTTTATATACCCGGTAGGATTCACGGCAATTCGTCGAAACCCGAATACCGCTATTGTCAATGAATAGAAAGTGGTATACCAGGCTCCCATATCCGAGAGTATCGGTTTTGAATTGAAAAGCTTATACGCCATGTAGAGATAGATAAAGAGGACGGCCATGGAGAAGTAGAAAGCATACTTGAAGTAATTCCAGCTCGAAGTAAAATACTGCTTGCGGTGTCTTATGAAATGCCCCACAAGGTATGTGATTGTCAAAACAAAAAGAGGAAGACTCACCCAGGCCGCCAAGCCGTTCGCCATACTTGCCCATGGCATTCTGAAAAGTTCTCCCGGCACCATGAAAAAACCGGTAATTCCGTCGATATCGAGGGATGGTGCTTTTTTGCCGAAATACAGGAGCGAAGCAAATAGAATAAGACCGGCAATCTTGATCCAATCGGGAAAATGTCGCTCTCCCTCGATCCGGATATCCGATCTTTTGAAAAAAGAAATGGGCAGTTCCGTTCCGAGAAGTGTGAATACAGCCTGATTCGTTAGTGTCACATCTCCATCTTTCTCCTCGAGGATGACTTCTTCGGGCCGGATTTCCTTCACCTGGGACTCAAAATGGGGATGAATCGTGCCGCGTTCGACTTCATTATTGAAAGCAGCAATATTCTGTTCTTTCGGTCTGCTCAAAGACTCCTTTCTATATGAAAAAGAGACTTCCGCCCCTTTTTTTGCCAATGCAACGGCTGCTTCGACGGCGCTGTCACCGCCTCCCACCACCAGAACCTTTTGATTCTCAAATTCCGCCGGATCAATTAAACTCGAAAACACCTTCGGATGATCCTCTCCGGGTACTTTGAGCATACGGGGATTTCCGCTTTTGCCAATCGCGACAATTACTCGTAAGCCTTTATACTCCTTTCTACCGGCGGTGATCACCGTGAAGTGTCCATCCTCCCCAACTATCTTTTTAGCCTCTTCCCCGACTACTATCGGCAAATCTTTATCCCTGATATCTTCATGCAAATCCTCAAGCAACGACTCCTTGGTGCCGTCGCTGAATGCCAGAAGTGATTTCATAGGGGGGGCTTGCGGAGTCACATAGACAGGCTTACCGGTCGGGAAATTCTCGATAGTACTGAATAGGCGTGTGGACTCCAGCACAACATGAGAGAAACCGAGTTCGGCGGCATGCAGACAAGCTGAAACCCCGGCCGGCCCGGCACCGATGATAATCAAGTCTTTGATATCGGATTCTCGTTGCTTGCGCCTTTGATTCTGGAATTGTTCGTCCTGCGCCAACCGCCCGATAAGTTCAAACCCTGATTCCGAGGCCAGTTTTATCAGCGGTATTCCAGTCAGATCGCCCACACAGTAGAGCCCCGGCACGGTCGTCTCAAACCTGTTCCGCAGTTCGGGTAGTCTATCCGGTTTTCCCGTTGGGTTATCTTTCTGAAGCCAGTCAAAGTAGAAAGTCGGCAGTTTCATGTAGGCGTTTTTTCCGTTTCGGCACAAAATCGGGATTGGTACTACCAAAATCTTACGAAAACACAAACGTGATTATCGAAGGAGAAAGAAGAAGAGAGTTGGGCTTTCATAGAAAGTATTCATAAATATATGTATCGGTTCCCCAGGCATCCCAAAATATTACGAGACAAGATATATAAAAACTGCATTTTTGCTACCCGTTTTTGCCCGATTAAGCGAATAACCTAACTATAATTGAGAATTTTTCCCACCCGACCGCCCGTGCTTCCCCGATGCCCTTGCGTCTCTCTTTTGCAAAAACAAATATTAGTATCAATGCGACTTTTTTTTCTGAGCCGCGAAATGGTGTAACCTATGAAGAACATATTTGTTGTTTTTGCCTGTATTCTTATATTTCAAGCAGTCGGCCAAGGTAATACATCTTCCGACTCCCCTCACCCTTCAGGCTACTATTTCCTGTCCGCTCAACTGCTCGAAGTTCAGGATTCCACCAGGCAGTGCGCACTTATCAGCATAGACACAATCCTCACCGATTATTCAAACGCCAAACTTCACGGGCCGTTCCGGTCCAAATTCGGCGCGAGGCGGGCATTGCGGGAATACAGACGCGAACAGCTCAAAAAGATCTTCTGTACAAGTGTGTTCAAAATGTAACGAATGCCCTTCAATGGATCCGTTCTCGACTGCGAAACCTGGGTTAAGCTCTGTGTGGAAGAGCCTGTATGACTATTGACGAACTTCTCGCCGAATACGCACCACTTCTGCCGGTTGAAGATTGCCCTGAATTGATAGCTCATCAAGCTGCAGACGTATTTGCGCTGTGGAAAGCATTGGAGACAAGTACCAGTACCCATCAGGAGGTCCCTTTCTGGGCCACCGTCTGGCCGGCTGCACGAGTTACCGCGGCATACCTTATGAACAATCCCGGAATTGCAGGGAAGAAGCGTGTACTTGAGATCGGAAGCGGCGGAGCCGTTGCTTCCATTGCGGCAGCCAGGGCGGGCGCGACGCTTTGTGTCGCAAACGACATTGCTCCTTTCGCACGATTGGTGGCACTGAAGAACGCGAATGCCAATTCGGTATCCATTTCTACCGACACGGAGGATTTGATTTCAAAGGGAGCTGTTCAGGATTTTGATCTCGTGCTTGTTGCGGATATGTTCTATGAGAAGGAATTCTCCAAGCGGCTTCTCGGATTTTTGACGGAATACCGCCAACGGGGAGTAGAGGTCATAATTGCGGACGGTTGTCGACCCTTCGCTCCCACCCGTGGTATCGAGATACTCACCGAACGCACACTTTCAGTCTCATGCGATCTTGAAGGCGCGCAGCGCAGGACCGTTCGCCTTGTGCGCATGAACTAGCCCAGGATTCGCTCGTTCTCGATTGCGAAACTTGGGTTAACCCAATTGGCAATGCACTCCGCCGGGCGCATCACCGTCAGGCCGTCAAAAAAAGGGGCTCCGCTGGAACCCCTTTCTTCCGTCACAATCATTGTGAATCAGACCCGAAGATGTGTAGACGAATTGAATTACTGATGGGCCGTTCGCTGCGTTGGATGATGCTGACGGGCAGTTCCGCCCGCGGCACGCCATGCGGCCAGAATTGCTACCCCAAGACCAACAACCAACAAATTGGCTTGTGCGACCAGCTCCGGAACAAATGATGAGATAATCAACCATACACCAAGTATTCCATTCACAACCCCTTGCCACTTCCCCCGCGTTGCCCAGAAACCGAATACTGCGATTACCGCACCCGTGATGAAAAAGTTGGTGGGAGTGGTTAATGCATACGTAAAGCTCGACAACAATGCCCAAATACCGGCTATTACATTCACCCATGCCTGCCACATAGAATCCTCCTCTTATTTTGCGTGAACAGTCGAGAACTCGACACTGTGGTTCCTTTTGCGATTCTTCCATCGAGGATAAAATCCCCGGCCGTTTCACACCTCAAAAATGATTTACCACTAACTTTCAAAGTCTGCAATAATCATTCCGTATCAATGAATCATACTTCACTATAGCAATGCGTCCGAACACCACGAGGGGGGCGCACGGTTTTTCCCACCATGCCCCCCAAAAAAATCAATGCACACGAATGTTATGCCTGGATTTCGATACGTCTCGGTTTAGTCTCTTCTTTCTTGGGAACGTGCAGCTCCAATACTCCATTCTCGAGGGTGGCGGAAACATTGTCTTTGTTGTAACCATCACTGAGCCGAAACGCGCGATAATAGTTACCCACCTCGTACTGACGGATTATCGGTTCGGTGACCTCCTCAACCGAGCTTTTGGCTTTGATGGTAAGGGTGTCGTCTTCATCGACAGCAATTTGCACGTCCCCTTTTTCAACCCCGGGCAAGTCCGCGACGATCATCAATTCATCGTCGGAGACATATACATCCACATCCGGAGAATACGACGGTCCCGATTCCGACAACTGTTCCGCCGCCGTGGTACTAACGGCCTGCTTGTCTCTTTTCTCAATATCAGCCATTTAATCCTCCCTAATTCTACTGAATCGAAATTCTCTTTGCGCGTGCTTCCGTGGATTTCGGCATTCCAACCCGCAAGACGCCATTATTGAAATTAGCTTCGACATGATCCTTTTCTATGGCAGTTGGGATTTCAATTGATTTTTCAAAATCCCCCGACGGACGTTCGCACCTCACTTGCGTTAAACCCTCTCGCGTTTCGCAGCCGGCACGACTTCCTTTAATGGTCAGGATGTTATCGGCGACACTGATTTCGATATCTTCCTTTTTCAGGCCCGGGAGTTCGGCCGTGAGCGTAACACTGTTCTCTGTTTCGTAAAGGTTAACGAGGGGAAAGGAATAGGATCGCGTCGGCCACCATCCTCCCCCCGCAACCTCGTCCAAACGCCTCTGCATGCGTTCCAGTTCACGCCATGGATTTTGTCCCCACATCATACACTGCCTCCTTATTGTAAATAAGATCATCCGCCCTCGCTTGTATCGAAAGCCGGGGGTCACTCTACGTTTATCGGTTTCCCTGTCGAAGCTCCAATTTCGGATTTCGGCACCTCAATGGTCAATACGCCGTCTCGGTATTGGGCCGATACATTGTCCCACATCAGGTTCTCCCCCAGTGGTATCTCGCGAGAGAAGTATCCGTAGCGACACTCACGCACTTTCGCGTCTTTTGATTCTTCTTTCTTTTCGCCGCTTATCCGCAAAACACCGCTTTGACAAGTGACATCAAGATCCTCTCGCGACATTCCCGGAATCTCGGCCCGAACCCGAACACTTTTGTCGTCTTCCGAGATGTCTACAGACGGTTCTCTTCGCCCCCATTCTTCGGGAACAAGAGACCTCAGAGAGCCAAAAGGGTCCTCCCTCGCCCGATCAAACCAGTCACGGGGTGAACCGAGACCTCGCAGTTTTCTTCTTGGAACTATTCCCATCATATGCAGCCTCTTCTTCCATTGTAGTACATAAGAGCAGTGATCCACATGGAGGCGCAAAACACATGCCGATGGCAGGCACAGCACACCTGCGACTTCCAATCTATTGACCCGACAACGCCATAATTTGTGGAAAAGTTTTATCAAAAGCGAAAAGAATGATCCACGACACCTTCTTCATGCCTTGCGGAACGCAATTTGCATATAAGAAACACGAACCGAAAGGAGAACATATGTTCGGCAAAAAAGTTAAGCTGTTTAAACTGATGGGGTTCACCGTCAGTATCGACATCAGTTGGATCGTGATTTTCCTGCTGGTGCTCTGGACTCTGGCTACCGGGTATTTCCCTCAGGTATACGAATCCGCATCCCAGTCCGAATACTGGTGGATGGGAGCGACAGGAGCACTCGGCCTGTTTGTTTCTATTGTGGTACACGAGTTCTCGCATTCACTTGTTGCCCGGAAATTCGGCATGCCGATGAAAGGCATTACCCTGTTTATATTCGGAGGCGTCGCCGAAATGCACGAGGAACCCCCAAGTCCGAAAGCGGAATTTTTCATGGCCATTGTCGGACCGATCACAAGCCTCATTATCGGGGGTGCGGCTCTTGGTACAGTCTCTTTATTGGGAAACGGCATCGCCCCACTTTCAATGATCGGTATTCTACGATATCTTGGGACTATTAACATTGTGCTTGCGATATTCAATCTTCTGCCCGCTTTCCCTCTCGATGGTGGGCGTGTAGCACGATCGGCTATCTGGGCATGGAAAAAGGATTTGCGGAAAGCCACCCGTATTGCCTCTAACCTTGGGGTCGGATTCGGCTACGGTCTTATCGCTTTGGGAATCTTTTCCCTGTTTGCAGGTGCTCTTGTCGGTGGATTCTGGTGGATTCTTCTGGGCTTTTTTCTTTCGCAAGCGGCTCGATCTTCGTACCAGAACCTAATGGTGCAATCGGGCCTCTCGGGAGAAAAAGTGAGCAGATTCATGCGTGCAGATCCAGTCACGGTTCGCGAGGATATGCATCTGGACGACTTGGTCGAGAATTATATATATAAGCATCATTACAAAATGTTTCCCGTGGTCCGAGACGGGAAAACAATAAGTTGCGTAACTACCCGTGATGTCAAACAGTTCGACCGTGAAGAATGGCCGAAACACAGTGTCGGAGAAATCGCGGCATCCTGCTCAATTGAGAATACGACATTCCCGAACGAAGATGCGATGAGTGCACTCCAGAAAATGCAAAAGACCGGTAACGGACGCCTTATAGTTATCGATAATGAGGGTGCGCTCAAGGGAGTTGTTACTTTGAAGGATATGCTCGACTATCTTTCTCTGAAATTCGATCTTGAACAAGAGCACCACCACAATCGTGCGGCCTGAGCCCGCGGAGCCGAACAAATAACCCTGCTCTCTCCCGCAACGACGCCTCCGGCCCCATGTCTCCGCGGGCGAGGGCTGGGCTTCCGGGTCATTTCTGGCACTCCGGGCAATACCGACCGCGTCTTCCTCCCACAGATATAATTTCTATTTTGCCGCCACATGAAGTTGGACATTGATGATCCGTGTCTCTATGGGAAAGCAGAAATGTTTTCGGCAGACGCCCGGGATCGGCCTCTTTGTCGATAGCAGTACGAAGAACAGTGCCCATTGCGGAAAAAATCTTTCCTATCTCCTTGTCACCCAATTCCCGGCATTTCCGTTTCGGATGTATTCGAGCACGAAAGAGGATCTCATCGGAATAGATGTTTCCGATCCCCGCGATCTTACTCTGATCCATCAGAGCGGATTTAATCATCCCGGACGCATTCGATATGATGTCCCCGAATTCAGATTTCTTGAGCGCAAGAGCATCGGGGCCGAGATCCAGTTGTTCCGCCGCCTTCTCTATTGTATCCGTAAGACCAATTCTTCCCAAACGACGGCGGCTTCGAAAAGAAAACACCGAACCATCTTCAAATTCAAACAGGACACGATCATATTTTCGTTCACCGGACTCTTCCCGGTACTGCACGTCACCGGTCATACCAAAGTGCATAAGCACATACTGATTTTTATCATCCACCTGAAGGAAAAGATATTTTCCCCGGCGTTCGGTATTGGTAAATGCTTTCTTCTTCAAGGCACGTTCGAGTTTGGCGTCACCGACATCCTGAAGCATTTTCTTATCCAGAACAATAGTTCGGCTCACCTTTTTATTGAGTACATTTGCGTGACAATACGTGCGATAAATTTCTACATCCGGTAATTCGGGCATTATTACCTCCCAACAGCGGAACCTCTGTTCCAGCACTTTTAATGGTTTTTCTCTTCCCGCAAGGCGAGATCGGGAAAATGCCCGGGTGATGAGGGGAGATTCCCCCATAAACCCGGTTCATTCCCTGGAACGGCACGGACCTCATTTCATATGACCTACAATGGGACAGTAAAGAATGCGGGATTCGTTTGCGGAACTTCCCCCGACCTCTTCGACGACTCGCCCCACCTTCCGGAGTAATGTCGCGGTTCTCGGATCCATGCCTTTAGCATCTCTCCTTTCGGAACGTGCATTACCTGACAGCAAGTAATCGAGAAAATTTCGTTCAGGAGGAAATGTTTCTAATCGGACGGGATCATCCGCGGGGATTCCTGCTTCCCTTTTTGCCAGAGTGATTGCCACCGATAAGCCGCCGAGAGTATCCACCAACCCTAATGAAAGCGCCTGTCGCCCGGTCCAGACTCGTCCCTGAGCGATTTGCCGGACGCTGTCCATCGAAAGATCCCGACCTTCGGCGGCTTTTGTCACGAAATCCCCATACACGTGGTCAAGCATCGACTGAACACGTTGCCACTGCTTCGGTGTATAATTCTGAGTCGGCAGATACATGGTGGCATTCTCGTTTGTATGAATCTCATCCCAGGTAACTCCAAGCTTGTTCCAAAGTCCCCGAATCGGTACCCACCGGCATAGCCGGTGGTTCGTTTCGCCCCATAGGGGCAAGAT
>CAYFVL010000216.1:0-10392 GCA_964346405.1 uncultured Fibrobacterota bacterium | reverse complement strand
GATACCTTGAGTCCCGCCGGGCGGGACCGTGAGTTGATTGCGAAACTTGGGCTAGCACACGCAAAGTATATTACGCAGCACCCGCCACCATCCGTCGATTTCCTTGAGCCTGCCGGCCTGTCCCTCAAATTGACAGAGAGTATGCAGATGATTGAAGGCATTCTCATATTCGTCTTCTGTAAAGTCCATTCCGTTCTCGGCCAGAATGATTCGACAATCGGAATACGAATCGCACCCGTTGAGCCGGGATCTCAATTCAGGGTCTTTCATCGCTGTTCTTAGAAACGATTCGGCTCCAAGGATACTCATGGCCGGGCCTCCCCTTATGCACTCTGTCGGATTTTACCGTTTTACATTCTACCACCCGCATGATGATTCTACAAAACAAATGCCGTGCCTGACACGGAATGCCGGTTGTATGCTCCGAGGGGCGCCGGCCGGAACAATGAGCTACAAAAATGTGAGATCGACACCGGCGGTTCGACAAAAATGTCACCTGAATTCGTCGATTGCTTCAGCCTTTTTGCCGCGGGGGAAATTTCGGTCCCGGCCGCGCCAATTGTGTCTCTTACGGGATGCGAATTCGGTCACTCTGAACCGACGGGCCCGGATACCCTTTCCGTTGGTCCTCATTCTCTTCATTCAGTTGCGGGGCGACCATGGATGCGAAATTTTGACGGCGATTCGCCGAAATGCCGTTTGAACAGCGAAGCAAAATATTTCGGATTGTCAAAACCAAGCGTATAGGCAATTCGACCTACCGGTTGAGTGGTGTCGCGCAAAAGGGAGCCGGCCAGATTCATCCGACGTGTTTCATAATATTTCATTGGAGGCATACCCAGGTATTTCAGAAACAGTCGATTGCAGGTCCTTCCGGAGACACAGGCTGCTTCACAAATGGACCCAAGGGTAAGCGGTGAGGTTACACTTTTGTCGATGTACTCGACGGCTCTTCGAATCTCGGGTGGAAATTCGGACTTCCTCTCGGATGCCGCTACAATAAAAAGCCGGTACAAGAGGGATGAAAGCTCCTGCTCAAACCCTTCAGGTTTTCCACTCATGAGGGTGTGCATTGTCCGAAACAGACCTATCGTTCTTTCGGGCTCGGCGGGTGTGAAGGTATCCTGTCCGTGGATACCCATGCCTCGGGCGATCGTCTCGGACAATATGCCGTCATACACCAGAAAACGTTTATGCAATGGAGTTTCGGAATCACCGAAAACGGATATGCCGCCGCCCGCCACCGAATGAAACATTCTTCCCGGCCCCAGTTCATACCGCACCCCATCGATCGTCACCTCCGCCATTCCCTGTGTAACGATCCCGAAACCCGGATAATCGGTTCCCTTCCTGACATATCCTTCACCACGATACCAACGAGATATACCGGTGGCCAGAATACGCAGGGGCAGATTCCGATGCTCGGGACCATAGAAATGGGTAGCCATCTGTTCCCAAAGCTCGGATTTGGGAACAGGCCGTGTATTCCTGTAAAATTGCATGGAAAAATTCGCCGTGGGACCTCCCTTTTAACTAACTAGTGCTTGTCCGAAAAGTCCCTAAAACGGACGCTGAGCCTGTCGAAGCGCCCGTTTTAGGCTGAAATCGCCGGTTTGCTTCATCAATCCGAGCGAAAACAGGACTTTTCGGACGGACACTAACTAACACCGGCGTACTCGTTCATTTCATCGGACACGGCTTGATTACGTCGTCCCCTCGACATACTCCCCGAGGCAAAAAAACTAACAACTGATACCATAAATCTACTGGAATGTCATGTTTCCTGGCAAAATAATCGACCTGATTGGCTATTTGGGCGCCTTCGCCGCGGAAACTCCGATGCTATATTGTATCTTCGGATGATCGTCACGGGAACAGGCATTGGGCTGAAAAATGTGGTGCGTATTCCTCACAATTTGTCTTCTTTCATGCATGAAGAAAATCGCGGGACCGAATACACAAGAAAAGGACTTATACAATGAAGCATACCATTCGCCGTCGGACCGCAAAAGCTGTCACTTGTTTTCTATTCTTTGCTTATGTCACGTTTTTCGCGCGACTCGCCGGTGCCCAGACTCCCAACGTAATTGTCATTCTTGCCGACGATCTCGGGTATGGGGATCCCGGATGTTACAACGATAACTCTCAGATACCAACTCCCTACATGGACGGGTTGGCCGAAGACGGTATAATTTTCACCGATGCTCACTCACCCAGCGCCGTATGCACGCCCAGCCGGTACGGGCTTCTGACAGGTCGCTATTGCTGGCGAACCCATTTGGACAAAGGCGTCACCTGGCCCGGTGACGAAAGCCTGATAGAACCGGGGCGCCTTACGCTGGGATCACTGTTCCAGCAGCATGGATACCGCACCGGATGCTTCGGGAAATGGCATATTGGGATGGATTGGCAAAAGGACGGTAACGACATCCTGTGGGATAAGCCGATTACCGTCGGTCCCACCCAATTGGGATTCGATCGTTTTTTCGGGATCGAAGCATCACTGGATATGGATCCGTACTTCTATATCGACGATTCCCTGGTTGTGCAACCGCCAACTGAATCCATCTCCAGCGGGCCCGGATACCGAGGTGGTAAAATCGCTCCCGATTTCAGACATGATGAAGTTCTCGACAGCACAAACGCACGTGCCGTCAAATTCATTGAAGATCATCACTCGACATCACCCAATACCCCGTTCTTCATGTACCTGCCCTTCTCCTCTCCCCATCTTCCCTGGCTCCCAACCGGGGATGCGGTTGGGGCGTCAAATTCCGGAAATTATGGAGATTTCGTATACATGACCGACCAGAAGATCGGTGAGGTTCTCGACAAGCTCGACGAACTCGGCCTTCGGGAAAACACCCTGGTCATATTCGTAAGTGATAACGGAGCCCGCAATGACGGAGGCAAGAACGGTCATTTGACAAATGGTAACTTCAAGGGCCAGAAAGGAGACATCTGGGAAGGCGGTCATCGTGTTCCGTTTATCGCACGATGGCCCGGCCATATCGCTCCGGGAAGCGTTTCTGGTGAGACAGTCTGCCTGAACGACCTCATGGCAACGTTTGCCGCCCTGCTGGAGTACTCACTTCCCGCAAATGCCGGTGAAGACAGTTACAATATTCTTCCGGTGCTCCTTGGCCAGGCATATACCACACCAATCCGGGAAGCCACCGTCGTACAATCACAGCGGGGTAAATATGCGATCCGACATCATGACTGGTTTTTGTCGACGTTTCGCGGCGCGGGTGGTTATCTAACTCACCCCATTTTCATGAATCCCGGTCCCGGAGAACCCGAAGGGGAACTCTACGATCTCGAACAGGACCCTCTACAAGAAACAAACCTGTATCTCGAAAGGCCTGAAATCGTTGACTCCCTTTCCACAATTCTAAATCGGTATCAATCCGGCCTTCGAAGCACGCCCTGGAACTGGGAACATCTTCTTGAGCCCGTGGCTCTTCCGGCAAAAATCCAGGCGGAGGATTATATGCCCGGTGAAAACGAAACCGCCTTCTACGATAAAAGTGACGGCAACCGGTACAATGCCTATCGTCTGGATGATGTGGATGTGAACTGGTGCGATAATGAGCTTGCGGTATGCGTTGACGATTTCCGAAATGGAGAGTGGCTTCAGTATCGTATCCATGCTCCGGTTGGTGGGGAATACGTTATCTCGACACGCGCTCATGCCCGGGAAGAAGGCACATTTCTGCATTTCTTGCTTGACGGAGATACTCTCCGTACGGCGGATCTGGCTTACGACCCGGATGATTCGGAGTACCGGCTCTATCAGGATACCGTCACCCTTCCAGCGGGTAACGGTATCCTTCGTGCAGCCCTCGAAGGAGACTACGCGGTAGTGGACTACTTCGACATTTCCCTCACCGACGCCACCTCGGCAGGCGAAACGAACAAAGCGGTTGTGCGATCTACAAACGTAACCCGGCATTCGTCACGAAGAGAATGGATTATTTCAAACAGCAGTACCCAAACGGGATCTTTGGCTCTCCTTGATTCCCGAGGGCGCGTGCTGACTCGAAAGGCTTTGATGCCGGGGGGGAATAGCCTTTCGTCCCGAGACCTCTCTCGTGGGGTGTATATGCTTCGCATCACAGTCGGGGGTCGAAGTCGCGTAGTTCGGGCGCCGGCACTGCGCTAGCCCGATTCAATGATTTCCAATTCTCACCAAGACCCGAAACCCCGCTTCTGCGTGCATGTTCTCGTATAAATGCGCTACTCCATTTGAGTAATGAAGTAGCGTTTTCTTCGGCGGCTCTTGTAACATTCAGTCTCGCAGTGCTCCTCTGCCGATTATATTGTCCTGAAGAGCCAATGTTTGAGGCCAATACCGCATAATCGACGGTGTCGATGCGGAATCAATCGTTTTTCGGAGGACAAAAGTATGAGCCACGGCCTGCTGAAACAGATGACCATTTCTCTTGCTACGGCGATGGTGTGTTGGACGACCGGTATTGCAGGTACAACGGATCTTGTTGCCGAAGGTGTGAACTGGCCTCGTTTCGGCGGACCGAACAATTCCGGATCCGCTAATCAGACCGATATCGATCTGATCGACGATCTGCGGAACGCCGGGCTCATTTGGGAAAGCGAACCGGTCCCCGACGGACGAGCACCGGACGGATCCAACGACGTGCAATCCAGCGTGTCCGGTGGATTCGCCTCACCGGTGGTCGCCGACAATAAGGTATACCTGTTCTACTATCAACCGAGTGGGACTGTCTATTCAAAGCAACAGGTCGAAAAAACATACCAATATACGAACGGAGTGACAAAAGACAAATGGCTCATCAGCGCCGACGACGTGGTGATATGTTTTGATGCTCAAAGCGGTGAGACACTCTGGAAAACTGTATTTATCGAGAAGGGGTTGAACTGGCAGGGATTCAACAAAGCTGGACCGGGACTCACTACGTGTGTATCCAATGGTAAAGTGTACGCGGTTGGGACGACCGGGCGAATGTACTGTCTCGATGCAGCGACTGGAGACAGCCACTGGGAATCACATATCGGATATCGGCATGAAATGATGGAGGGAATAAAGCAACAGTGGCTCGACAAGGAAGAGATGGGATATTTCAACCGGGACATGGGCGGGAGCCCCGTGGTCATAGGCAATGCGGTAGTGATGAATACGTCTACTCTTGCCAAGGGTGATTTTCCTCCGTATGAGGACCGGCCAAACGGATTGATCGCGCGCAACGCCGAGACCGGGGACTCGATATGGTTTGTAGAAAGCTGCATCGGACTGGGCGAAACGCCTCTGGAATGGTCTAAAGACGGAAGATCATATGTGTTGTCGGCCGGAGACGGTTACCTTTCAGTCGACAGACAATCAGTTTTCTGTTTCGATTCCGAAACCGGAGAGAAAGTCTGGGAAATTGCAACGGGGCCGAAAAACGGCAACGGCCTGGTGGTAGACGGCGATCACCTGATCTGTCAAGGCGATTCACCGGACGGAGTTCGTACGATGTGCTACCTTCTGAATACGGAGAATCCACAACTGTTGTGGAGCATTCCTGAACGATACGATGCTCCACCTGCGCTCGATCACAACGGCCATGTCTATCTGCACCTTGACGACGGTCGTCTCGCATGCGTAAGGCTGTCCGACGGGATGATACTCTCTTTCAACTATACACAAAAACCGGCGTTCATGGTTTGGAGCAACGGCGTTCTTTTTATGGACACCGACCAGAGCCATGGAGGGGGCCAGACCTATCTCTATTCGGGAACACCGCTGAAAATCGCGAGATTAGGCTATTTCCGCATTTTCCCGTTCGCCGGCGGGTATTACCCGCGGATATTCCCGGCCCTGGTCGACGGGCGTCTTTTCGTTCGTCATGATGACGCTATGGCGTGTTATGATTTTCGAAGCTCCTCGGCGGAAACGCGGAATTCCGAATCGGCTATCAGTCGACTGCAGTCGGCTCTCCCGCAACTCCGGACGCCCTTTTCAAACAGAGGAGGGAAGCCGGGCGACGCGCGCCTTGACCTGAGAGGCAGACGTCTTGTACAGCCGAACACTACAGCCGGGCATTCGCAGGCCGATCTGATCGAGGTGCACGTCGGCAAGATTAACGAGTGAACAGTCCGAGCGATATCAACCCAAATATTAGCCCAGGTTTATCGAGAAATCGTCAACCTGCCGTATTTGTGGTACATAGAGTGATTACAGAATGGCCGGCAAGACGCATACTTTGAGGTATGCGGGGAGTAAATCACGAGACAATGTCCCGCGCCTGCTCAAGGGCCATGTGAACGGTGTCCATGATTGGGAGCTTATAAGGACATTTAGTTTCGCACGCCCCGCATCGAGTGCAGGCAATAGCCCTCTCGGACACTTTTGCGGCAGGACCCGATTTCACCTTGGCCGGCGGTAACCGTTTTATGAAGGTATCAAAAATCATACACTCCTGGATCGGAACCCCTTGTGGACATGGCTCACAATATCCACAACGCCTGCAGAACAGTTTTCCCAACCGTGCGGAAATGTCAAGAGCCGCCGCTAGTTGTTTTCCCTCCAGGATTTCTTCCGTATCCACCAGTTTTGCGATCTCACGAATCTGCTCCGGGGTTTCGATTCCCGGAATCGGTACGATATCGGGGTACTCGTTCAAGAACCGAAACGCAAACTCCGCATTATCGTATTGCCCACCACACAGTGGCTTCATCACGATAAACCCAAGCCCGAGTTCACGGCTACGTGGGATCAGTTTCTCGGCGGGTTCTCGCGTCACCAGATTGAATGGAAACTGAATCGTCTCGAATTCTTCAATCTCGATTAGCTCAAGTGCAACATCGAGGCTGTGTGAAGAGAACCCGATGTGCCGTATCAGCCCATCGGATTTCGCTCTCCGCAGCCCCTCCAGAGACCCGCCGCAGGCCCGCACGCGCTCCCACTTCTCCCGACTGCTTACCCCATGCAGCTGATAAAGATCAATGTACTCAGTCCCCAGTTCAGAAAGAGCCTTGCGTATGTCCCCGATTATCTCATCGGCATCGGCTTTCGGGCTTTTTGATGCAATGACCAGATCTGTTCGTTTCAGATCTTTAATCGCCTCACCGATCTTCCGCTGACTATCACCGTATCCCGCCGCCGTATCAATGAAATTCACTCCTTCGTCGAACGCAGCATGAAGCGCCTCAATCGCGGCAATTTCGGGCACGCGCTGAATCGGGATACCGCCGAAACCCACTCGCGATACCCGTAGGCCGGTTTTTCCCAGGATTGTATATTTCATGAACGCCACCTTCTCACTCAATTAATCAGGAGTCGTGACGGAATAATCAATTCAAGAAATCGCGAAGATATCAGGTCGACTCGAGAAGAACATAAATATAGTTCTATACACGCCGCGCGGGCTTTCATGCATTTCCGCCTGCTTTCCGTCGTTCCTGGATGCCCAGGGATACAAAATAGAGAAAATTTCCACCGGCCGAAGGCGCCTTGAGAAGATAGGCTAACCCACGAAGGGGCGCCGAGGGGTTGTTGTCAAGAATGGTATCACCAAGCATGTCACTTATAGCCGTGATTCCACTCGCCGCGAAGGTTGTTACAAAATCCTGAGCCGCAAAGCCTCCCGCGTGTGGTAGCTCTTTCAGCTCCCAAAGTGCATTGTGGACGCCGGCGATAAGAAACGCCGAAAAGTAACTTGCTCCGGCAGAACGTGAATACCCATACATTGTAGCTCCCAGCACAGGGTGAAATACATAGTCCACCAGGAAACCATTATTGTTGTTTGTGTATTCCACTTTGAAATCCCGTGCCCATCGATCAGGCTCCGGGTCGAGGTATTCTCTTTTGTAATCATTTGCATCAGGCAAAAAAACCAGCATACCGACCCATGATGCGATCTCGATGGCGAGACTGGCCCGCAGCACAGGCGCCGACGAACGGACGGTAGGCGTGGCGTCATGTGCCAGGACCGCATTATCGATTCCCCCAAGCATTTGTAATGTAAACGTTTCGACCGTCACCCCACTTGCGCCTCCTGAACTACTCGGTACACCAAGTCCATAATTCTTCCCGGCCCCCGTTACCGGTCCGAGCGCAAACGCGTATTCGACTCCTCGCCAGTCGTTGTCGGCGGTTCCGGAATCAAGAGAGCACAATTTTTCGGCACTCATTTCGATGTCTACCCGAGCGTTTTCTCGGCCCTCGGCACGGGCAGTGCTTCCGGAAAGCATTACGGTTACGGATACCAGAAAGCTCATCATTAACATTCTATACATTTAGTCCACCCCAGTCGTCAAAAAGTTTACTGATCCACCTCACGGAAAAATCAGCCTCCTCCCTCCCCAAAGGGCGGGAGGACCAACCCCCAAAGAACATGCAGAGAGATTTCTTTGTAGACAAACAATAGACTGAAAAGGGCGTATATTTGCAGGACAACGAGCTACTACATGACCGTGAACAGATGGTTCATTCATCGGCGGATTACGCGCTTAACCCGACTTCGACAATCGACTCACGGCATTATGCGTAAGCTGTTGCACGAATTGCATACTCGCGAAATTATGACAGAGAATCCTCTGGGGCAAGCAACTGGATGGAAAATCCGGGGCGGTATATTTACACGGGCACACCAAACATATATCAAACATTGTTCCAGCAGGTCTTTTTGAAAGACAAGGAACAGGTACCGGCCGATTTACTTACGTTAATCGATTAACATCTTTTTACAAAAGCGCTTAAGCTGGGGTTCGAAGCCTGATTCGCGCTCCCCGGCCGGCACGGAGGAGTTTTGTTTCTTGTTTACTAATATAGTAATTTTTACCTTCGTAGTCAACTTGAATATTTACAATCGCTAAACCTCGTAATGATAGGGACTTACCTTTTTAAAGCCCTTTCTCGAACAGTTTGAAGCATTCATCGATTCTCGTTTTCGCCGTGTTTTTCGTTTCATGGGTATAACGTTCAACGCCCAGACTTCGAGAATACCCCCGTCCACCTATGACAATTACCGAGATCGGGCTTTTAAGCGAGTAACCGGACAACGAGGCTTTATATCGCAACCATTCATCACCGGCATTTATATTCCTGGGTTCAAGCCAACTGAAACCAGAAAACAAAGAGTATTCTGATGGATATTGTTGTAGTCGGTGCCGGACCGGCCGGAATGTCGGCCGCTATTGCCGCCGCCGAGAGAAACGCCCGAGTCGTTTTGTTGGAGCAAGATAAACGTCCCGGTATCAAACTGCTTCTTACGGGAGGCTCGAAATGCAATATCAGCAATACGGATCGGATTGCACTTTTTGTCAATGCATTCGGCGCGCACCGACCATTTATTGGTTCGGTCCTCAAAGCATTCGGACCCGACCATCTGAAGCGTTTCTTCGCCGCACAGGGCCTGCACCTTTGCTCTCCCGACGGATTCCACCTGTACCCTGAATCCAATAAGGCGGCCGACGTTCTCAGTAAGCTTCGTGATCGAATGAATACGCTTGGCGTCCGGGTAGCTGTAAAAACAACGGCCGAAAGCCTCTCGCTTTCCTCGGGACGAATTGCCGGGGTTGTAACCAATAGGAAAACCTATCCCGCAATGGCCGTGATTCTCGCCACTGGTGGCCTTAGCCGAACAGCGGATATTTCCGCGGCCCAAAAGGCAATCCGCATATGCTCGGGGGTGGGACACGAGATTATACCGACGGTACCGGCATTGGTGGGTCTCCGCACTGTGGAACCATGGCCCGAAACCCTTCGAGGAATCTCCCTGGATACCGCGGAACTGCGCATAGAAGGTGTTCCCAAGCCTCCCCGACAGGCGCCCGGCATTTTGTTCACTCATAATGGAATAAGCGGTCCGGCCGTTCTCAACCAATCCGGAGAGATTGCCCGCGCCCTGACGTCCTGCCCGTTCGTACGCGTTCGACTTGTACTCGACTTCAAACGTGATGAACAGTTCTGGCGTGAAGAACTCGTATCCGCGCAACGCAGCTACGGCGCCCGTTCAGTCCGCACAATTCTTCGTGCGCACATGCCCGAGGCGGTAGCCAATACGCTTTGTAATGTCCTGGGTATCGGCGAGACACGAATGGGTGACTTGACAAAAACAAGCCGTGTGAGGCTCTCCACCGCCCTTGGACGGGGAATCCCATTGACCATCAACCGAACCGAGGGCTTCGCAAAGGCAATGGGAACGTCCGGCGGCGTTTCCGTCACACAGGTTAACTCGGCAACTATGGAAAGTACCATAATTCCGGGATTGTACTTTGCGGGGGAAATACTTGACGTGATCGGACCATGTGGCGGCTACAATCTTCAATGGGCGTTCTCCAGCGGATTTCTGGCCGGGTCGTCGGCCGCGAAGGCGGTGCGGAACCAGCCTTAACCCAAGTTTCGCAACCAACTCACGGCATTCTGCG
>CAYFVL010000215.1:0-10538 GCA_964346405.1 uncultured Fibrobacterota bacterium | reverse complement strand
CACTAAAGAACGTGGATTTGCCGGCTACAGTATCTAATATGCCCCTGCACAAGCGACTCGAAAGCCGACCTGATATCTTCGCGATTTCTGGAGACTTTATTCCGTGACGACTCCTAAGCTGTTGCGAGGACCTTCTGTTTGTGCTCTGTTTTCGGCTTCGCCGGCTACAGGCTGGTACGTTTCCGAACCACACTGAACATGTAGGCGACATGCTTTATGCCCTGAAAACGATAGAAAACATCAATTTCCCGGTGAAAGGCGAGCTTCACTTCCGGATCGCCATACTGCCCATTGGCGTCTTCCAGGTGCTTGGCCATTCGTGCGTAGTAATTGTCCCAGCCGCTTTGCGGAGCAAGACATATCAGTTGGATATCGAATCCGCAATTCTGTATCAACTGACGATAGGAGGCTTCCGTTTCGTACTTGAATGTTTCATTGTTGAAAACTTCGAGTATCTCCGAGGGGGTATTCTCTCCCGCAACAATCAAATCCGAAAACGCCAGCCATCCCCGCGGCCCAAGCCAGAAATGCGCACGCTTCAGCCCCTCTTCACGCGATATCAGGCTGAACACACCGCCTTCGGAAAAAACAGCCTCGAATGATTCGGCGGGAAAGCTGGTTTGCAGGATATCCTCTGTTCGAAATTCTATAAGATGACTGACTCCCCGTTCGATCGCCCGTTGGCGGGCGTATTCGATACTTTCATTGTTGTTATCGACCGCTGTAACCCGACAGCGAAATTCCTGCGCGAGATTGCAGGCGCCTTCGCCGTATCCACATCCCATATCCAAAACCCGTGCACCGGGATAGATACAGGAAAGCCGCCCGGCGGTCATAGTGAACTCTTTTCCTGCCGGGGAGGTGTATCCGGTATTTGTTTCAGTTACCATAATCTGTACTACCGTACCTTGAAGAAAAGAATAAATCCAACGACCAACAAAACCACCGAAATGATGTGGAATCGCCAGGTGATCTTTGATTTTATATGAAATTCGCTCTTATAGAAAGGTTTTTTTCGCATCTTGAATTGGAAATGGTGATGTATCGGTGCGCACAGAAATAGTCGTTTCCCGGTTAGTTTGAAAGCCCATATCTGCAGAAAACTGGAAGCGAACTCGAGCACGAAAATAAAACCCACAATCGGAATATAGAAGCCGGCCTTAATGAAAATGAACAGTATACCAACCGTGCCCCCCAGGCCAATCGCGCCCGAATCACCCATTATTATTGAAGAAGGCGGGGAATTGAACCAGAGGTAGGCAAGGAGCACTCCGATAATCGATCCAATCAGCGGCAGGATTTCTTCGACACCGGGAATATGTGGGATCAGCAGATAGGTTGTCCATTTGGCATTGCTGGATATATAGGCTACAATGGCGACGAACACACAACTGGTGATCAGCGGCACCGCCGCGAGTGTATCGAATCCGTCGGTAAAATTGACTCCATTTGCCGTTACCGCGATGGCCAGAGCCATAAATGGGATGAATAGCCAGGCGGGAAGATAGGGGAAAACCTTGTCGATACTCACGAATGGAATGGTAATATGGCCCGATATGTTCGGAATATATTTATAGGCGCCGGCCGCCACCGCAAAAGAAATAACCATGTACAGCGTAAGCCGCACACTCGCCGAAATACCGTCGGTCTTGTACTGATAATCCTCTTTGCTTATCTCTCCTCTTTGCAGGCGGCCCTTGTTGATCACCTTCGCGACATCGTCTACCGCACCAATCAGACTGAAAAACACATAAATGATCAGCGTTGAGATCACATACCCGTTAAACCGTGCCGTAAGAACGCTGGTAAAAGAGATTATCACGAGAAACAAAATTCCGGCAGGCATGACCGGTTCGGAACGATCACAACACTGGTCTTCTATTTCCGAGCTGAAATGGGCTTTCTGCAAGAACCTGATGTACGGAGGGAAAAGCGCCATTGCCAAACCAAACGAAAACAGGGTGGCAACACCGGTGCTGAAAAGCCGACTGTAGAGCAGATAAACCGAGGTACTCTGGTACAATAATTCAATCAACATATAATTTTATGTATTCCCTGCGCGTAGCCGTAATAAGTAGTTTATATCAATTCGGATATGGCGCGGAGTGCCCTTTGCCCGCTTTTAGCCGGGCGCGGTTGCCCCAATCGTCCCAACCGGGGGATTACCGGTTGCTCCATTTGAGTATGGAAAGCCGGACGAAAACCGCCTGTTCCGACGAATGGAGCAGTTCACGTAAACTATTATAACTCATAATATATCATGTGACTACGATATTCCGTGCAACTGAATCCTCATGAGACTTAATTAAAGGATGTGTATCCTCCTGTGAATAGTAACAGAAATTTATCACGACTCGGCACCCGGCACGTTGCCGTTCTGCTCATTATCGCTTCTCTTCTGCCGATTCCCGCCCTTGGTGATTCCAACAGTATCGAAGAATTGGTTGAAAAGGGGTGGGAACAATTGCATGAAAACCTTCCGATCGAGGCCGGGACAACCTTCGAGCAGGCCGCCGACTCGAAAAAGACGAGTACTCGCGCCGCGGCATTGCGGGGTCTTGGCGCCGTCGAACGTTTTCTCAGCAGCACGGTCGCCGATGCCGAGAAGATATTCCGGAGTTTCTCGCTGGATCGAGATACGGTTATGCTGGAAGCCGCGTGGATGGATGTCCTGTCGTTTGGCAGGTCCGGGGCCGGAAGGAGAATGAAAACAGGTTACAAGGTGCTTCAGAACCTGACTGAAGGGCCGCGCATCAACCATGCCGAACGTCATACGTTGTATGCATCCCGCCTTCTCAATGACGGCCGTCCTGAGAAAGCGCGCAGTATAATCGATGATTTGGGCCTGATCAGATCATATATGATGATTGGTCCATTCGAGAATATTTCAGGGTCCGGATATGAGAAATCGTATCCTCCAGAAAAAGATATTCGAGTCGATACAAGCTACACCGGCAAAAACAATAATACCGTCGAATGGCATCCACTTCAAAACGAGGTTCACAACGGATGGGTCTTTGCGCAGAACAGTTATGCGGACCGAAATGCCGTTATTTACTATCATGCCAATATCCGCAGTCCGGACGAACGACCCGCAACGCTGAGGTTCGGTGCCTCCGCATCATTCAAGGTCTATCTCAATGGAAGTCCCGTTCTCGCCGATTCGGTTTTCAGAAACACCGGTGCGGATACCTACATGCAAACCGTCGTACTGCTCAAAGGCGACAACAAGCTTCTGATAAAGCTCTGTTTCGAATCGACTCCCGGCAATTTCCTTATTCGATTCACGGATACCACGGGGCGCAAAATGGAAGACCTCGTGTATTCGAATCGAGTGGGGAAATACAAAAAGAACCCGGCGACCTTCGACGATATAGCCAATACCCCAAATCTCGATGCACTAGTGGCCGAATTACGTGCGCGAATAAAAAAGAATCCGGACAATCTCGAGTATCCGGTTGCCTTAATGGGGGTATACAATGGTTGGGAACTGACCGATGAGGCGCAATCACTTGCTCGAGAATATCTGAAAAAATGGCCCGAGAGTGCGCTCTGGCACGGTTTGTACGCCGAAGCGCTTCGACGAGGACGCAAACTCACCGATGCCGCCACGGCGCTTCGGACCGCGTATCGGTTGTGTCCGTTGCATGCCGAAGCATGGGAGTATGAACTTGGCATTCTGCTCTCCTCCGCCGGTGAACGAAGAGCCCTGCAGTTTCTCAATGAGTCTCCGAAACACCACAAAAACTCCTCTACCGGACTCTCGACTCGTTTTCGACTCGCAGCTAAATCGAACGACGAGACCGCGGCACTCGATGCTCTAAAGGAACTTGAAGAACGACACAGGTCCTCCCCCGATGTGGTTTTGATGCTGGCTACATTTTATGGGAATCAGGGAGAAGCAAAAAAAGCGGAACGTCTGTTGAAAGATTACCTGAAGTCGGCACATTCATCGACGACATTTTACAACCGGCTCTCGGCATTATACCTGAAAATGGGGAAAATCGATAAAGCGTTCGACACCTATACCGAATGCCTCGTCTATAACCCTGTCGCACCCGGTATCTACGGCTACCTCGCTCGCCTTTCTTTACAGCGAAGGAATCATTCGGGAGCCCGGACATACATTGAAAAGGCACTGGCAACCGCACCGGCATCATCAGAGCTGTTGAACCTCAAAGGCGCAATACTCAGTGCTCGGGAAGAATACGATAGCGCAATGGAAGTATACGAGAAAAATCTGAAATACAATCATGCCGATTTCACCGCCTGGGACAGGCTGTTTCAGTTGCGGGGAGAACCACAGCCGACCTCCCTCGCCCCTCTTCCTTCATTGGACTCCCTTACGACGTATGCACAATACTGGGACAAAATGGACGGTGATCTCGGTACGATTCTCTCACACATAAAAGACGTGTTCCTCTATCCCAGCAACTGCTCGCGAGAAAGAAACTTTCTGGCAATACACCTCCCAACTCAGGGAGCGATTGACGCCTGGAAAGAGTACTCGATTCCATACAATGGATACTATCAGGTACTGAATGTGAATCGGGCGTTTTCCCGACGAACAACGGGAGAAGAAACCCCCGCCGATGTTGAAGGTAACATGGTGGTTTTCAAGACCCTGGCTCCCGGCGACCTGATCGTGCTGGAATATATGCTCGAAAATCATTACACCGGAGAAATGGCCGGTCACGTATGGGGTGAACACTCGTTCGATCTGCCCTTCCCGGTCTTTCAAACTAAACTGCGACTGGTCACCCCGGCTTCGGACACCATACCGTACACGCAATATGGAGATTCCATACGGGTTGAGACCGAAACGGAAGAGAATTATCGCATAACCACGTTCGAGCGTCCCCGGTATGCAAATCCACCGATGGAGCCGTTCACTCTTCAGTCTCCTCCACATGCAAACCGCGTCGGCTATTCGACTATCCCCAACTGGAAGTATGTTTCGCGCTGGTACAAGAACCTTACCAGGGGGAAACTCGAACAAACGCCCGAAATCCGGGAAATAGCGGATTCATTGCTTGCGGGGGCAACCTCGGATGCTGAAAAAGCGCACCGAATCCATTCGTATATAACCAGTACTATTCGGTACAGCTACTTACCCTTTCGCCAGTCCGCCTGGATTCCCCAGGCCGGCTCTGAAGTTCTGGCTTCGCGTATCGGGGACTGCAAAGATATGTCGTCCCTGGCCAAGGCATTTTTCGACTATGCCGGAATCCAGAGCAATCTTGTTCTGGTAAACACTCGCGACCAGAACCCGATTTATCCCTCATATGTCGGTCCCGATTTCAATCACTGCATCGTGTCGTATGCGGTTGACGACCGAACACAATATGTCGATCCCACCAACCCATATCTTCCTTCGCACGAATTGCCGAAAATGGATCAGGGTTCCCTTGCGCTTGTTATCGGCGGCGACCGCGATTCGCTGATTCACCTGCCGCTCGACTTGCCCGAAGAGCGCAAAACGGATCGCCGAATAGAAATCGTACTGGATTCCGCCGGAACCATGAAGCGATCGGCTGAGACGATACGCACCGGTATCCAGGCCGGCTACATGCGTGGCGCCTACCGTTTTTCGGCGCCATCCGAACGTCTCAAACTACTGCAGCAACAGCTTGTTTCATATTATCCTAATATTGAATTGGACTCGGTCGATTTTGGAAATCTGGATACGCTGAGTGACAGCATCGCATACTTCTATTCTTACGCTTCCCCGGGGGCCGTAACATTCAGTGGAACCGCGGGAGTGTTTGCTCTTAATATCCCCGACGCCATTCGTGGAGACGCTTTCCCAAACAACTCGAATCGCACATACGACATCGATATGAACCAGGCCTGGTTCGACATCGGGTCGTACTCAACCGAAATGACGGTGAATTTTCCTGCCAACTGGCGACCCGTGACACTTCCCGAGCCCGTATCGATCACCACTGAGAATGGGAGGTACGAACTAACCGTACATCGGGAAGGGAACAGTATTCATCTCACGAGATACGCCTCGTTCAATTTCAGAACACCTCTCCCTGCCAAAGAGAACAAACCCTTGCGAGCATTTCTTTCGGAAATAGCACGGGCTGATAACATTCAATTAATGTTTTTCACGAGCGGCGGGACACATTAGCCGGCCCGCCCTTCTATTGAATATGTACAAACGGCTTTCCCAGCGCCGAAACCGCGTATCCGGAGAGATCTTCAATCATGAAAATCCCACTAATCTCCACTCCGATGAATCTCCTGATCTACCCCGCTATTTTCCTGGTCACGCAGGTAACCGGTATTCTTCTCAGCTTGAGCGTCTCTTTCATTCTCCGGGACTTCACATGGGCATTCATCCGAATGGCTCTGACCAACTCCTTTGTTCTGGGCCTTGCTCTGATCGGTAGTTGCTATCTGACTCAGAAACTGATTTTCCGGATGAAAACGGTGTACATTGCCGTAGTTACCTTTTCATTTATTCTGGGAATCAGCGTTATCAGTTTCGTTTCCGTCCTTTATTCCGAGCCGACCCTTTTTATCTACTACGACCGCGGCGCTTTCTCCTTCTTGTTCATCAATTTTCTGTTTATACTGGCGCTTTATGCTATCAGCTCTCTTCTGATTGTCTACCGGGAAATTCTGCTACAGAAAGAAAAGGCCATTGGAACCGAACGTGCGCTCAGAAAACAGACGGAGCTGCAGTTGCTGTCGTCAAAGGTCAATCCCCATTTTCTTTTCAATACTCTGAATATGATTCTGACTCTATTGAAGGACCCCGAAAAGGCCGAAACCGCTATCCTTAACCTGTCGGATCTGCTGCGCCACAATCTCGAACAAGCCGAAAAAGGACTCATCTCCTCAAAACAGGAAATCGAAAATGTGCGAAGATATCTTGAATTGCAGGCACTTCGTTTCGGTGAGAGACTCCGATTCAAGATAGACGACGGTATGGAATTTTCAATACCCCCATTGATCATTCAGCCACTGGTCGAAAACTGCATAAAACACAACATGAAGGACGTATCTCATTTGTATATCGAGGTCACCCTTACCAGGGACGACACCGGCAAAAGGATTGCTGTGATTGATTCCGAAAAAAGGCTCGTCCCGGGCATGCTTGACAAAGGTCGGGGATTGGCAGTCACCAGAAAACGAGTTGAGAATAGCGGCGGAACCTTTCTGATTATGAACGGTGGCGTGGAAATATGTCTCAACACCTGATTACCGCAATAATTGCGGATGATGAAAGGCATGCTCGCGAGCGATTACGAGATTTGCTGGGAGAATTTGATCTCTTCGAGATTGTGGCTGAAGCCTCGGACGGCAACGAAGCCCTGGCTCTCATTGTCAGGCACAAGCCCGATGTGGCATTCCTGGATATCAACATGCCCGGAATTTCGGTCTTCACCTCTCTGCCCTCCCTGCAGAACCCACCACTTATCGTATTCCAGACCGCATACTCCGAATACGCGGCAGAGGCATTCTCAATCGACGCGTTGGATTATCTGCTGAAACCGATTCGTCCTGAGCGCTTACAAAAAACCGTCGAAAAAATTCACCGCTTGCGGCAACGCACGGAATCTCAGCAGAACAATCACACGGAAACATCATCAGGCGTTGTCCCACAAATAACTGTCAAAGTGGCGGACAAATCGATAGTCATTGCCGTAGAGGATATCGTCAGAATCTCCTTTTCAAACGGATTCTGTCACCTGTATACGTCAAAGAAGAAACTGATGTCGGACCGATACCTGAATTACTTCGAGGAAAAACTCGTCGGGGGCCGCTTCTATCGAACCAGCAGAACCGATATCATCAACCTGGACCATGTCACCGAGATCAGAAAAGCATTCCAGGGAATGTACAGTGTCGTACTCAAAAACGGCATGCAGGTTGATATGTCCCGTCGAAGAGCCCAAAGCCTGAGAAGAATTATCGACTTCTGAAATCCCTCCCGCCACCGATACGTCCGAATCGACCACTCATCTCGCGGAATGAACCACTCACCTTAATCTGTTCGAGAAACCTCCGATTCGGTGGTATTTTAACCACAAATCGATTGAGCAAACCATTGAAATCTTAAATTAAACATTGGAGGAAGCGATGAAATCATTTGTGGCGATTCTAAGCACTGCGCTGCTGTGTGTGTCCGTACAAGTTTCAGCGGTTGAGGTACAGGTGCATTGTGAGGACACCGATAACGACGTTCACATGACAGAAACCGGCGTATTTGAAGAGGATTACCTTTTTCTCGGCAGGTCGCTCGATTTTTCAGGTAGAGCCGAGGATTTGGTTTTTCTCGGCAAGGATCTCACTTTTTCCGGTACCACCGACCTCGGTGTCTTTGCTCTTGGTCAGGACCTGAAAATTACCGGAGCGTCTCATAACGGGATAATTGCGGGCGCTCAAAACATCTCCATCGACTCTCTTATTGAAGGCACCTGTTATCTCGCCTGCCAAAAACTACGAATAAGCCAATCGGCCGTTCTGAATGGAACACTATTCGTCGGGTGCGCGAAGCTTCTGGTTGACGGACCAATAAACGGCGACCTCTACGTCGGCGCGGGCGAAATTGTCATTAATCACCAGATTAGCGGTAATGTGACAGCTTACGGCGGGCGGATAGTTATTGGTGAGAACGGAAAAATCAACGGAAATCTCACTTATTCAGCAAAAGAACCCCTGAGCGATAAAGAGTCGGCGCGGGTCACCGGTGCCGTAACCATGAAGGAGAAGCACCTTTTCGAAAAAGACAGGGATTTCCCGGGAGAAACCCCATGGATAATCCGGTTTCTCATTATGCTCGCATTCTCTGTTTCCTTTGTTGCGGTGGGACTCTTACTGCTCTTCTTCCCCGTGTTCCAGGGTCTGGAGGTGAAGCGATCCGAAAAAGGATTCTGGACCACCGCACTCTGGGGATTGATCCCCCTGGTTATGTATCCGGGAGTGATCATCCTCAGTTTTGCCCTTGTTGTCACAATTCCCTTCGCCCTGATTCTCATACTCGCATTCTTCCCGCTGCTGTTTCTCGCTTTCCTTAACGGTACCATACTGGTAGGACAATATCTATCCGGAAAGTTCAAATGGAACAGAACGAAACGTCACGTGCATTTTCTCATCGGCGCCGCGGCCGGCCTGGTGTTTTCAAGCATCCCTTTCGTAAATCTTTCGGCATTTGTATTCATTTCAGCCCTGGGGTGGGGAACGTTTCTCTCATTTCTGTTTCGGAGGGAGCTGCCCGGTGGCGAGGATGCAGAAGACGGGATCGAAGGCGGTACGAAGGCCTGATGCGGATACGTGGCCGGGAATCACGCCGATAAGCAACGCTTTTCGGGCGACATCGAGGCGAACGGTAAAGAAGAACCTTTCGTGGAGCCCCGTCACGACGCACTTCCGACGACACATTCACTCAATTCGGGGCCTCCGCGGACGGAGGGCGAAAGGAATATGTGTCCCACACGAATATCCGGGAGGCACCGGCATCCACGAATTGCCGACGCCTCTACGGATTTTTGGGGTTTACCCAGTTCGGCAACGTGAAGGGCTCCTCGCGCCATCCGAGCCACATCCCCCCCACTCGTTCTCTCCGGAAACAGGGAATAAGTGCAGTTCACCTGGACGAAAGGTCGAGGTGAACCTGCGTTTTCGGCCCGAAAAGGGGCACTTCGATTCCATTCACTGTCCATTCCCGGGGTTTTCGGACAGGCACTGAATACCGGAATAAGTTTTGCGAACCTTATAACTGCGCTGAATCGTATACCATTCGGGATTTATTTGAATTTTAACAAAACAGAATCCGGAGAGAAAAAATGGCGGCACCCAAAGCGACTGAAACAGTAGTTGAGATACCAGTAAAAGACATTCGACTCGAGGGGAACCTGTCCCTTCCTCCCGGCGTGAAAGGTCTGGTGGTTTTTGCCCATGGAAGCGGCAGCAGCAGAAACAGCCCCCGAAACCGGTTTGTAGCCGAGAATCTTAACGAACAGGCATTCGGAACTCTTTTGTTCGATTTGCTGACAAGCGCGGAAGATGCCGAAGACAGGATGACCGCGGCATTACGGTTCGACATACCGATGCTTTCGGATCGACTCATTACCGTAGGTGAATGGATTGGCAACCAGGCGATTGGTGCGGGTGTTCCGATGGGTTTTTTCGGGGCGAGCACGGGAGCCGCGGCGGCTCTCATTGCAGCGGCACGCCTCGACACAGTTAAAGCCGTTGTGTCTCGTGGAGGACGGCCGGACCTTGCCAAACATGCCCTTCCCGACGTAAAAGCTCCTACCCTTCTGATTGTCGGTGGCAACGACGATGTTGTCATAGAGATGAATCGAGGTATTCTTGACGATATCGGTTCGGACCACAAGGATCTCACAATTATTCCTGGAGCGACTCACCTTTTTGAAGAACCGGGAAAGCTGGAGGAAGTAGCACGAGTGGCAGCCGAATGGTTTGACTTGTATTTGAAATAGAATACTCGAATGTTCGGGTAAGATTAACCCAAGTTTCGCAATCAACTCACGGCATTCTGCGTAAGCCGGCGCGCGATT